>JAQBDO010000183.1:0-5724 GCA_032124375.1 Gammaproteobacteria bacterium | reverse complement strand
AAATTATATTAAGCCAGGCAGCAATTTATTTAATAGCCACGGAAGCACAGGGAATCACACGGAAAAAAGTATTTTATGGCATTTATTCTTGCGTGTTTTTCCGTGTGCTTGCGTGGCAATCATATCCGTCTTTATCAGATTGTGGCGTACCAGGGGTTGGTCGCATGGACTGCTGTCCGGGCGTTCAGACGCGACCGGGAAGGTGCCGGGGCCTGCTAACCTTCAAAACTGCCACTCAAGGCCAGATACAGATCCCCCCGTGAGCGCATCCTCCATCTGGCCGAAGACTTGCAACGCCACGCCGCCAACACCCTGAATCACCTGATTTTAAGATCCTGTCGAAACAGGACCGCCGGGGCACCCATTCGATCACGAAACCGCTGCGACAGAGAATTGATCAGACATCCCCCGGCAGTACTCGAAATATGCCAGCGATGTATTGCCTTCGGACAAAAACAGAGCTGGTCTTTCTGTTTTTTACCGCACTGGGTAGCCGCTTTATTCAGTGAGATTTGCTTCAGGGACGCCGGTCCTCCCAGTCCAGCCACTCCACCGTGTGGGTCTTGAGATAGCTGCTGACGGCCACACCAATGGTTGGAAAGAAAGTCTCGTCGCCAAGCCGCGCAAAAAGTCCGAAGCGCTTCAGCTTGTCCTTGACGGGATCCTTCATTTCTGCAAAGCACAACTCGATGCCCGCCGCGCGCAAGGTCTGGTCCAGCTCGTCCAGCATGTCAGCGGAGGTGATATCGACGCTGGTGACCGGTTCCGCCGTAACGACCAACCAGTGCACCGGCGTGGGTGAGGTAGCCACGGCATCCAGCACGCGGTCATGGAACAGCTCGGCGTTGGCGAAAAACAGGGGCGCATCCCAGCGAAACAGGACCAGGCCCGGGACCAGGCGTGCATCGGGATAGCGCGTGATGTCGTGGTAGCCCTTGATGCCTTCGGCACGACCCAGCACCGCGGAGTACGGGCGCCAGCCATCCCAGAGAAATTCGATGACGGCAATCACGATCGCCAGGCCGATGCCCGGAATTGCCCCCAGCACGGCCACGCCGACCGTACAGACAACCGACAGCCAGAACTCCCAGCGCTGGATGCGATAGATCCGCCGCAGATCGGCGAATTCGAACAGCCCGATGGCCGAAGCGATCACCACCGCGGCCAGTGCGCTGGTGGGCAGGTTCTGCAACAGATCCGGCGCCACCACCAGCAGCAGGGCAACCGCGAGCGCGCCGACGACGCCGGTCAGCTGGGTTCTGGCGCCCGCGGCCTCGGCCACGGGGGTGCGCGACGAACTGCTGCTGATTGGAAAGCCCTGAAAAAATCCGGCCACCAGATTGGCCACGCCGAGCCCGACCATCTCCTGGTTCGGGTTGACATAGGTACGGGTCCGCGCCGCATAGACCCGCGAGAGCACGCTGGTGTCGGCGAAGGACACGAGCGCGACGGCGCAACCACCGATCAGGACAGGGACGATATCAGCGGTAGTGATCCACGGGATGGCGAACGCCGGCAGGCCTTGCGGGAGGGAACCGAGGATCGAAACATCCGCACGCGCGCCAAGGTCGAGCACGCCGACAGCAACTGTCGCCGCGATCACGGCAATCAGGATACCCGGTATGCGCTTGTGGCCCTTGAGCAGCAGGATCACTGCCAGGGTAGTTGCTCCGACCACGAACGTGGTCCAGTTGGTCATGTCATTCAGCACTGCGGTGGCGATGGCCCACAGGTTTATCAGCGGCCCGTTGCTCTCGATTGAAAAGCCGAACAGCTTGGGCAACTGGCTGATCAACACCGTCAACGCAATGCCGTTCATATAGCCGTAGCGGATCGGTTTGGAAAGCAATTCGGTGATGAAACCAAGGCGCGCCAGGCCCGCCGCGATGCTCACCAACCCGGACACGATGGCCATCATGCCGGCCAGTGCGATGGCACGCAGGGGATCGCCGCCAGACTGTTGCAAGACGACGGCGAGGATGACCGCAACCAGCGCAGAGTCGGGGCCCAGCACCAGAATGCGGCTCGGGCCGAACAGCGCATAGACTAGCAGCGGCACGATCGTCGCGTAGAGACCATAGATGCCCGGCACGCCCGATGCCACCGCGTAGGCGATGCCCACGGGTATCAGCATCGTCGTCAGCACCAGTCCGGCCATGATGTCATGACGGAGCCAGGCTAACTGGTACTCGCGCAAGATTTTCAGCCCCGGCAGCCAGCCTATCCAGCCGAGCTGATCGGAGTCTTTCTGCGGGCGCGGTATGCGGCCGGGTTCCACCGGGGGCGAGGGAGATGGATGACTCATGTGATTGCTCCTGCGTTTAAACTGTGGACTCCCCGGGTCATCCCGTTCCCGCAGGGGAAGCGGGTATGGGTGCATAGCAGAACAGAATGCCGAGGATCACGTAAAGGGCAAGCAGTTGCCCCCTTGAGCCATTCGGACTCGCCGTCGCCTGCCACCCGAGCCGCGATCCAGACGCTAAAGAACACGGAAAAAACCAGACCCGGGCGCAACATCAAGTCCATTGGCCGGGGACCGACGACATGGCTCAGCAGCACGAGCAACGGCGCTACGAACAAAGCGATCTGCACGCTTGCGCCAATGGCGATGGACAGTGGGAGGTCCATGCGGTTGTTCAGCACGGCGGTAGCGCGGGTGGTCGGCTCGATCGCCCCAACCAGGATCTCGTTCATCCAGGCGATCAGCACGGTGGATCCTGCGAGGACGAGGAGCGCGCGCCGGACGCTCCACCGCCGCGCCGGGGCCTCCTCCGAAATTGGTTTTACCAGTACCGGTTGATCAACTTTCACGGCCTGCCCTGCCCCCACTTTCTTTGCTTTCTTCACAGGCCTTGCACTCGCGGTGGGGTTCCCGGTTTTTTGGTTGCCCTGGTTGCCCTGGTAGCCTTGATCTACATTCCCCTCGTTTCGTTTTAAACAGCGACATACCGTCTTGTTCGCAACGAATTCATCAGGCAGCCAATCATAACCCATCAGGCTCCAAAAGGTTCAGCCAGCACGCCGTGGCGCACGCCCCGGTCGCTTTCAGCGAAGTACTACTGGTCAAGTTATTGTTGACGCTATCTGCTTATCAGCAGATACAGGGCAGTGCAAAGGTCGAACTTCGGTTGAGAGTCGATGGTTCCGGCGAGATACATGCATTACACTTTGCCGCGTGCCGGGCAGGTCACTGCAAGCACAGGCTGATGCTGGAGAAAGCGTTGACACTCCTGCCCCCCTCCGGAAAAGGTAGACCCATGTATTCGACCCGTCGCGTGGAACTGATGGCAGCCGCAGCCCTGCTCGGGCTGCTTATCATTGGCAGCGTGCTGGTGCTGCGCCCCTTTATCATTCCGCTGATCCTGGCGGCCGTATTCGCCTATGCCAGTTGGCCGGTGTACGAATGGCTGCTGGCGCGCCTGCACGAGCGTACCGGTCGCGCTGCCACGCTCATGACGGTGCTGTTGTTGCTCATGCTGGTAACCCCCTTCGCGATCATGACGGCGAGCCTGGTGGACAACGCGGCGGAGTTGTTGCGGCTGTTGCGCGAATCGCTTGACCGACCGTTACCGGAGCCGCCGGTGTGGCTGGATTCCCTGCCGCTTGTTGGGCACTACCTCATGGATAAATGGCTGGTCCTGATGCAGGGGGATGAGGGAGCGCTGCTGCTGCAGATCAGGCAATACCTGCTACAGCTGCCGCTCAAGGACTGGGCGGTCACGGCGGGCGCCGCACTTGGCCGGGGCGTCGTGCTGATCACCTTCAGCGTGCTGATCTGTTTTTTCTTCTATCGCGACGGCCCGGCGATCACGGCGCGCATGCAGGCGGTAATGGAGCACCTCGCCGGCCACCGGGCCAAGCAGCTGATCGAGATCACTGCGGGTACCGTGTCGCGGGTGGTGAACGGCATCCTCGGGACGGCGCTGGCGCAGTCGGTACTGGCGCTGATCGGTTACTGGATTGCGGGTGTCCCGGGCGCCATGTTGCTGGGCCTGTTGACCTTCTTTCTCTCCATCATCCCCATGGGGCCGCCGCTGGTGTGGATTCCTGCCACGATTTGGCTTTATTTTGACGGCCAGACCGTCTGGGCGATTTTCATGCTGGTCTATGGAATCGTGGTAATCAGCAGCATCGATAACATTGTCAAACCCTACCTGATCAGTCGTGGCGGGACGTTACCGTTGCTGCTGGTGTTTATGGGGGTGCTGGGCGGACTGGTGGCGTTCGGTTTCATCGGCGTGTTCCTGGGGCCGGTGATCCTGGCGATTGGCTACACGCTGCTGGCGGAGTGGATGAATCCGTCGGCACAAGCGGGCCAGCAGGTCGCAGCGACACCAGCGGAGACCGGATCACCGGAGGCTGCCTCCGACCAGACCTGACAACTGCAGCCAGGACCAGGACAACAGTGGACAGACCAGAATTATTCAACGTTTGAAACTTTCCGGCCCACCACCATTGAAGCCCACTGGCTGACCCGGCATCTCAAGTTATCAGGCGATGTAGCGGGCTTGTACAGTTTAATGTGATGCGGGGTTCCTATACTCCCTCACTCGGCCATAACTTGCCCTTCCCGGATGACTTGCGAACGGTGGAAATGCCGCAGAAGTTGCCATCTGCAAATCAGTTTCTTTTATTTCCAATGCATAACAACCAAAGCAAAAATCATGTAGAGCAGCACAATGAAGGCACCGCCAATACGGTGCAATCCATGATGGTGGCTGGCAACAATAAGGGCCACGAGTTTCATGAAAAACAACCAGAGAGCGGCAAAAATAATGCCTGAAGATGGTGGTGTGAAACCAATCAATAGCGCTGGCAGCGAGACGCCTGCCAGGATGTTAAGCGTGTTGCTGTTCAACGATTCGCTAACCACCGCGGCACCACGACCTTCGCGGGCGAGATGCACCGCAGCAATAACGTTTGGAACTGACGTCAGAACCGCGAGTACGAGTATACCCATCACCGTATGATTGATGTTCCAATAACTGCCAAGCAAAACAACTGAGTTTACTGCACCAATGCTTGCACTTACGATTAACATAATCGCGATTGCAACCCAAACAGCATCTTTCCACGTAGCATGCTTGATGTTCTCTCGCTTACGTGCTGCCTGATGTGTATGGCCAATGGCGACACCAAGGAATCTCTTGATCGCGAAGGGCAGACTGAGCTTTGCAATTTGCTGCGGTTGCATTGCAGTTAGTGAAACGTAAGGTACAAGCACCAGTATCAGTAAAACAAGGCTGAACCAGACCGGGATCCATTGCATCACTAGTGCGACAACTACAGCGCTCACAACAAGGCTCGTGCCACCATTAAACCATAATCCCTGTCGGCCAATGCTCACTCGTCCCGCGATTAGCGCGCTGAGTCCAAGCAAACCAGCGAGGTTGAAAATATTAGACCCCAGTACCACGCCTAGACCAACCTCGTAGTTGTTAGATATTAATGCAACGAAAGCCGAGCTAATCTCAGGTGCGTCTGCGCCCAGCGCAGTAACGATGCCAAGCAATCCTTCCGAGAATCGCAGATGGGTACCGATACGCTCCAACGATGATGTCAAACGCACACTCGCCCAAAACATTATTGCCAAAGACGCTGCGAATACGGTCACTGCTTCCCAAGCTAGCATTACACAATAATGTGCCCAGGACATGAGTTTTACCAGCAACCATAGAAACGTGAGTGCCGCCAGTAGGGCAATGCCTGCAGATCCAGGCATCG
>JAQBDO010000182.1:0-4408 GCA_032124375.1 Gammaproteobacteria bacterium | reverse complement strand
GGAACGTATGGTTAAACATCAGACCGCGATTGAGGAACTGGTGCAAGAGGCCAGGGAGTTCATCTCTGCCTTTGTGATGCAGCAGGATGAGGGCAATATGCTCACATATTTGCTTGTCGCCGCCGCCGTAGTCGCTGCAGGTTACATGTTCTTCTACTGATAACGGCAGGTGGAAGGTGCGCTGTGTTTTCCTTTTGTACTCTGCTACATTCTATTCGTCCCGCGACAAGCCGGGTTGCCCCTTTTTACGCGGTGATGAAGGCCTGAATAAAAACTGAGTGGACGGTGCTCGCCGTGACACGTACCCGATGAACTCGGTTGAAGCAGTTCGCTCGATTATCTACGTTGTCCGGCCCCGGGTTGGATGGTCCCAGACCGGATCTCTTTCGAAGTGACACCTTATATACAGGAATCACGTCTCACCACAGGAGTTCTGAGGTGACCCGGTGACTGTCGATCTCATGATCACCCTCAATGCCGAATGATGGGGGAAGTGAGCTGAAGAATTTAAATGGCTCCCCGGGACGGGCTCGAACCGCTGACCTGCCGCACACGTGGTTGCTGGAAAGTCATCGTTAGGCGGCATCAATGCCAAGGGTGTCAATAAGACACTTAACTATTTAGTCCTGGGAACATATATGACGGACAGCTGGGCCCACGAAAACTACGGACGCAAGATAGAAAGGGCAATGGAGTATCGCGAGAAAGGTGTGGACCTTGTAATAATCACGTAGGAACACAGGGCCAACGCGGGTAAGCTCACTGTGAGCTCCTGAGCGTGCTAAATCCTTTCATTTTGAACTCGCTGCATATCAACGGGGTAATGGAGATACACAGATGTCTCGACAATCAGTTCTTATTCTTTGTGTAATATAACCATGAGTATCAGTGAAGAAGACCTGAAAAGGCTGCTGAAGTCACTGGGCTTCGCCGCACGCAAGCACCGGGACCAGCGGCGCAAGGATGTGGAGTCATCGCCTTACATCAATCACCCGATTGCGCTCGCCAATATCCTCTGCAATGAGGGGCATGTCACAGATACCAACGTGATCTGCGCCGCTTTGTTGCATGATACTGTTGAGGACACTGATACCACTCCCGAAGAACTGGAGCGAGAGTTCGGGAAAGAGATCAGGGCTATCGTCATGGATGTCACCGATGACAAGACTCTGGAAAAGGCTGCGCGCAAGCAGCGCCAGATTGAACATGCCGCGCACATCAGCGACCAGGCGAAGCTGGTTAAGCTGGCTGACAAGATCAGTAACCTGCGTGACGTGGCCAGTAACCCACCAACAGATTGGGACCTGCAAAGGCGTCAGGAATACTTTGATTGGGCAATCGCCGTCATCGACCGGCTACGCGGAGTGCATGGTCCGATGGAAACCATTTTCGATGAGGCCTGCGCGAAGCGGCCGTAGAATCTATGCGTAGAAAGTGTATCAGTCCAGCCAATACATTGAGTGGCTGCAATGATCCCTGCGGTGCAAAATGCAAACACACACTCAAGTGGGGTAGTCGCAGGGCCCATCCGCGTGTGAAGGGTCGGAAAAGCAACGACCTGGAAATCTGTTGCTATACTTAACAGCAGGAGGGTGAAAAGAAGGGGTGGCAAGTCGCGGAAGTTTGCCAGAGCCATAAGGGCAACGATCTTCACCCTTCCGGGCGCCACGGCGAGGACGGTGTTTGCGGGAGCCGCAAGGAGGGCTTGGCGGCTCTGGGGGTGGGCAGCGCCACCGGCAAGACCGCCAGTTGCCGCGGCGTTTATGGCTGGGAATGTGGCCCCGCCCACGTGGTGGGGTAACTACTGAAATGAATACCCGTGTAATAAATATCGCCATTCAAAAAGAACAGGCGCTCTATGAAGAGCTGTGTTCTGCAATGATGGGACACCGCGAAAATGAAGCTATCTATTCATGCTCATTTCGCCTTTGTAGATGCAGATGGCGTCCCCGCCGTCATAGACAATGCTTTCATTAAAGTCACACGCCGCAGCTATTAGCATAAGGGCCATACTTTGAGAGCCGGAAAACAATATAGAATCACCTTTGGAGCATTTTTCAGTTACCTGGGCAGTTACTGAGCTAGCGGTGTCCGCCTTAAATTCATAATGTATTTCGCACACAAGGGCGGGCACATTAAATGCAATACCCATGAGTAAGAAGCACAGCCCTGCGCTAACAATGGTTTTCATTTGTTTCTCCAATAGCTGTCGTTTGTCCGCATTCCGTAACATGAAAAGGTTACACCATAATTGGACTTGTCCTACCCTGGTTAAATGGGCTGGACAGGCGAATCATGTCACTGCCAGGCCTGCGGGCTGTTGATGTGAGTCAATCACCGACAGAAAAATCAGAGTTGTCCTACAGGCACCCGCCCCAGGTAATCAATACTGTCCCTGCACCTGAGGCGACCGAGGCGAGGGCCGGGAACCGCAAGAGAACCGGCCAGACCGGGAAGGGTGTAGCCCTGTCCATGCGGTGGGGCTTCTTTTTGAGCGTTAAGAAAATCCGGCGTCAGGAACCAGCTTTATCGATAATGGTACAGGCTACCGGGAGCAGGGCTGCAACAAGTAGCAGTGCACCGAGCATGTAGTGATAGATGGATTGTTTCATAGAGGCCCCCCAGCCCTAAATAACAGTATCGCTGTATAGCGGCCATCCTCCCAATTCTTGAGGTTTGATTTTCAGTTCAGGGCGTACCTGCCAGGGCAAGCGGGGGCATACGGGAGCCATTCTTCGGGGTGGCTTTTGCACTTCTGGGGGTGATTCGCTGAATATCGTCGGGAATGTCAGCTTACGGCCAGAGACGACGTTTAGTCGCTGCTTATATTAGAACTCGCAAAACGGCGACTTCCGACCCGGACCATGTAAAAACTCAGAACCAGTGCTAAACGGGAGGTGCCAAAACCACTCCTCACATGCCGATCGTAGCGCTATGGGCTTCTAGTGGAGTCAATATTTTACCAGGCATCTTGCAGTCCGAGTTTTCACACATAGTCTGGACCCCAAGCGAAAGTACAACTTTTCCTGTTGAACGCCCTGAAAGAGAACAAAACCGGACATTGGCAGAATAATAACGGGCTGAGGGCTGGCAATCAGCGGGAAGCGCGAGTGGGGTGCATGAATTTAGCCGTGTGAAGGTGCATGCGCCTGTCACTTTTAGGATGGATTCTCTCGAGATGCCTGGGTTATTCTTCCAATACGCACAGCAACGAATTGTTTGGGTGAAGTAGCCTGTTGTCATTGAGGTCCTGAAGTATTCAGAAGGGCGCTTCGATCGGGATTTTACTTAACACTGCCTCATGTTGCTGCGATATGCTGTGCCAGAATTTCAGAAACCGATTTTGGAGAAAAACGTGACTGAGGCCAATCAAATCGTCCAGTTGGACAGCTCTGCCAACCCAGCTCCCTTAGGCTTATGTGCTTTTGGTCTGACAACCGTTCTTTTGAACCTGCATAACGCGGGGTTTTATGGTCTTGATACCATGATTCTGGCTATGGGTATATTTTATGGTGGCATCGCCCAGGTGATTGCCGGCATTATGGAATGGAAAAAGGGCAATACATTTGCTACCACAGCATTTACATCTTATGGGTTATTTTGGTTGAGTCTCGTTGGCATAATCGTACTGCCGGAGGCAAAAATGGGTGTACTGAAGCCAGATGCGATTGCCATGTCCGCTTATCTCGCCATGTGGGGTGGTTTTACCGGCGTACTGTTTATCGGCACATTGAAACTTAGCCGTGCATTGCAAGCGGTCTTCCTGACATTGACCATTCTTTTCTTTATGTTGGCCATTGGACACGCATTGGGTGGAGATGCTGGTGCAACATTGAAGACCATCGCTGGCTACGAAGGTATCGTGTGTGGTGTTTTGGCCATTTATACTGGTCTGGCCCAGGTACTCAATGAGGTCTACGGCCGCACCATTTGGCCTCTTGGCTAATCGATTGCGATAACCCAATAACAGCCGCTACGATCATCGCGTCAGCGAGTGGGGGAATACTGTCAAGGGCGATTTCCGGTGCCCTTGTTGTTTATTGGCCGAGGTTTCTTCTCAAGCCTGGCCTGATACGTATCAAAACCAATAAAATCGCTTCGTGTGCAGTGCTGACATGGCCCTCTCTATAATATGCGCAGCGATGACCTGAACGCAGCGCCTCAAGCCCGTATTCAAGATCGACATCGAGACATGCGACGGGCGCGGTGGCGCAGTGAAAGTGGCTGCCAGAAAATCAGTATGAACGTCTCAGTTATTGATAAACGGTTACGTCAGATCAGCAACCGGGTATCGATTGGCCTGGAGACAGGAATTGGCTGGGGAAAGGGCAACAGAGGGGGTGGCCTGCAGGCCAATGTAGCAGCTGCTGGTAAGCTTTCAGGGTGATCAAGCCGGAAAGTAGTGAGA
>JAQBDO010000181.1:0-2776 GCA_032124375.1 Gammaproteobacteria bacterium | reverse complement strand
CAACCCGCGTTGAACCGGCGTGGCGAGCAATACATCGGTCGTAGCTTCACGCTCGCGGAACCCATCAAGAACAATGGTGGCGTTATCTCCGTTGATGACTCCACCTGGCGCATCACGGGTCCTGATCTGCCCAGCGGAACGACGGTCCGGGTGGTGGGCACAGAAGGCGCAATTCTGAAAGTTGAACCGGCGCAAGGTTAAAAAATAACACCGCTTCCAACCCGAACCCGGGGAACACCTCACAGAACAGCTGATTAATTACATTCACGTCATCCTGGCAAAGGCCGGATGACGAATTAATCAGCACTTTCCTAATATATGCACTCACGCCTGCCGATAGATCCTGTGCGGCCGGTCATTTCATTCTGGCCATTCATCACACCGGACAGCAGGCATAGACATGAAAACAAGCAACGATCAGGGGAAAAAGTTCTCAGGGCAGGAAATCCTGCGAGACCTGATACCACTGAACTCCCTCACCGAAAACCGCTACAAGGAAATTACCGGCACACTCACCATTGAGGACATCAGCGCGGGCAATTACCTGTTTGGTGAGGGGGACCGTGATAATCGTTCAATCTACCTGCTGGATGGTGTCATCAATTTCATCGATGCAAACGGCAAGGTTACCGGCGTCGTTGCCGCAGGGACCGACCCGGCCAGATACCCGTTAGCCAATCAGCAACCACGACTCATAACAGCACGTGCAGCAACCAAGTCTGTTATCGCCTATGTAGACTCCACTTTGCTTGATGTCATGCTGACACTGGATCAGTCAGCTGAAGACAAATCCATTCTGACCAGCACGGCCACCAGCGAAGACTGGATAACCCGTATGTTGCAGTCCGAAGCCTTTATAAGACTGACTCCATCTGATATACAAAGACTGCTACTGAAACTGGAGTCGATTAAAGTAAAAGCAGGTGATGCCATCATCAGACAGGGTGATGAAGGTGACTATTTCTACATCATAAAGAGCGGCAAGTGTTCGGTTACGCGTCTTGCTTCCGGCGAAGGCTGGGATGTTCCACTCGCCGAATTAAGTAATGGCGACTGCTTCGGCGAAGAAGCGCTGGTATCAGATTCCAAACGCAATGCCACCATATCCATGATAACCGACGGCACGTTGATGCGTCTGTCAAAAAAGGACTTCGTGGAACTGTTAAAAAAGAATCTTGTACATTACATGGACTACGAACTGGCAACGGCCGCTGTTGGAGAGGGCGCCGTATGGATAGACGTACGACTCGCCGACGAGCACTCCAGACATGCATTCGATAACAGCATAAATGTACCACTATCAATGGTACGCGAGCGGGCTAACGGACTGGATCCGGACAAAAAATACATTCTTTGTTGTGATACCGGCAGGCGCAGTGCCGCCGCCGCATTTCTGCTGAGTCAACGCGGCCTTGATGTTTGCGTACTTGAAGGCGGCATGAACAAAAGCATACCAGCCGACCTTCTCGGTATCACCACCAACACCCCGCCTGCTGGCGTACAGGCAGAAGTCATCGAGCTTGACAGAAAAATGTCAGCCAGCAGCAAAAACCAAAAATCACCTGTGAAAAACAGCGTCACAGACCAGAACACAGGCCGCTCAAGCATCTTGCAGCGCGAACGTGACATGGCCAGGAAAGAAAGCCTGCATGCGCAGGACCAGCTTGCCGCCCTGCGCCAGGACTTCGCCGCCTTGCAAACTTACATGGTGAGTTATATCGCAAAGTCCGCGCAGCTGGAAACAGCCATCCAGAATGAAAAGCAGGCACGTATTGTACTGACAGAGCTTATAGACAGGCTGGCTGATCAGGCCACGTCTCTAAACAAGAGAAAATAACAGCGATATCTCCCACCCCTGATAAATTTGGATAAACCCTGAAAACCACGGAAAATCCGGAAAAACCCCAACAGATTACCCTGGTCCCACCCGTCCCCGAATAAATCATCGCGGCCCTGAAGAATATCGCCGTTGTCAGCTATAATGACGCGATCGTCTCTAACCAGGCTGTTCTTATCCGGGGTATCACATGTACCGACTCATCTGCTCTGTATTGCTGGCCCTGTCGCTGTCAGGCTGTAGCGCGGTTGGTGGCGCGGTGGATACCAGTAAAAAAGGCATCACCTACGACAAGGCCATGTGGAAATATGAAACAGCAATACGCTGGGCAGATTTTGGCACTGCCAACTCGCTTAGAAGGCTTGAAGACCAGAGCGCATACACCCCGGACCTGAGCACCCTGCAACACATCAGGGTGACATCATATGCTCTTAAACAGGAAACCTTTTCCGAAAACAATTCCAGGGTGCAACGTGCCGTGGAAATCATTTATTACAATGATCAAACCATGAAACTGGTAACCATCATTGACAATCAGACATGGGAATATGACCCGGTCATCAAGGACTGGTATATAAGCACCCCACTGCCACCGTTTAAATAACATGAGCATTCAGCATATAAACTCCGACATCACGTCTGGCAAACACTCATGATTAACCTTCCCGGCACCCTCGCAGCCAGGACATTTCACTAATGCCCTGGTGGGGAACGCTAATCGGTGGAACACTGGGGTTCATGTTGGGAGGTCCACTGGGCGCTCTCCTCGGTGCCGCCCTTGGACGCAACTTTGATCGTGGCATCAAGATAACCGACCAACATGGCGCGTTCGGCGCCGGCCAGCAGGAACGTGTGCAGGCGGCTTTCTTTACAGCGACATTCTCGGTCATGGGTCACATCGCAAAGGCCGACGGCAAGATCACAGCTGATGAAATTTCT
>JAQBDO010000180.1:0-12388 GCA_032124375.1 Gammaproteobacteria bacterium | reverse complement strand
ACAAATTAATGCGCTGCGCCATCTGTTCCAGACCGGGCAATGCAAACAGACCGCGGGCAGCATCGCCCATCAGGTGTGGTGCCATGTATATTACCAGCTCGTCTAGCAGGCCAGCCTGCAAAAGTGCACCACACAAGGTGGCCCCTGCTTCCAGGTGCACCTCGTTAATCTGCAGCGTTCCCAGGTATTGCAACACCGCCGGCAAATCCAGCTGCCCGTCCTGCATTGGCAGCGTCACAATGCGAATGCCGGTGCGCGTCAAGCGCGCTTCGCTATTCGCATCCACAGCACCGCTAATAATCAATGTTTCACCGGGCAGCTCCAGCATTTTCGCATCCGGCGGGGTGCGCAAATTGCTGTCCAGAATAATGCGCAGGGGCTGGCGAAAACGGTTATCCATACCGTCAAGTCGTACCGTCAACGACGGATCATCGGCCAGCACCGTGCCGATACCGGTCATAATCGCATCACTGCGTGCGCGCAACTGTTGCACATCAGCACGGGCCGCCGTCCCGGTAATCCACTGGCTTTCACCACTGGCCATGGCAGTGCGCCCGTCCAGACTCATCGCCAGTTTGCAGCGCACCCAGGGCCGACCCTGGCGCATACGCATGACAAAGCCGGCATTCAACTGTTCTGCGGCAGCTGCCAGCACACCGGCCGTTGCATCGATGCCGGCAGCGCGTAACGCCGCCAATCCCTTGCCCGCCATCTGCGGATTGGGATCTTCCATGGCGGCCACGACACGTGTCACACCCGCTGCCATCAAGGCATCCGTACAGGGCGGTGTGCGACCCTGATGACAACAGGGTTCCAGCGTGACATAAGCGGTAGCACCTGCCGCCAGTGATCCCGCCTGCTGCAGCGCATTAATCTCGGCATGCGGTTGTCCTGCAACTTCATGCCAGCCTTCACCGACAACCACGCCTTTATTAAGCAGCACACAGCCTACACGCGGGTTCGGTGCCGTCGTCAGCAGGCCGCGCTCTGCCAGACGCAGCGCACGAGCCATATAGGAAGCGTCATCTCCGCAAAACATCGTCAGGCAGGGACCTCAGGAGTTTAAGATGCAGGCAATAATCATCCGCACCGGCAGACGATCAGTCCTCTGGCAACAATGGAATCTGGTCCTTCTTTTCTTCCGCCGTCGGTTCCTGCTCCAGCCGTTCGATTTCCTCACGAAAGGCATTCACGTCTTCAAAGCTGCGGTACACCGAGGCAAAGCGCACAAAAGCGACCTGGTCGAGTTGGCGTAATTCATTCACAACCCACTCCCCCACCTGTCGGGAAGAGATCTCGCGCTCGCCACTGGCACGCATTCTGTGTTGCAACCGACCGATTGCCGCGTCCACACGTTCGGATTCAACCGGGCGTTTTTCCAGTGCACGCATGATACCGGTGATGAGCTTCTCGTCATCAAACGGCTCGCGTGCACCGTTACTCTTGATAATGCGCGGCATCACCAGTTCGGGTGATTCAAAGGTGGTAAAACGCTCACCACAATCCAGACACTCACGCCGCCGACGTACCTGCGCACCTTCGCTGGCAAGGCGCGAGTCAATCACCTTGGTTTCCTGTTTTCCGCAAAAGGGACAGTACATGGTTTGCTAAGCAGCCCCGTACACAGGAAAACGCTGGCACAGTTCCAGCACCTTGATACGTACTGCCGCAATCGTATCCTGATTATCGACATCATCCATCACATCACACATCCAGCCAGCCAGCTCGCGCGCCTCCTGCTCGCCGCAACCACGCGTGGTCATGGCCGGTGTGCCCACACGAATACCGCTGGTTACAAAGGGCGATTGCGGATCATTCGGCACCGCATTCTTGTTAACCGTTATGTTGGCGGCATCCAGCGACGCATCCGCCTGCTTGCCGGTGATCCCCTTGTCGATCAGGTCGACCAGGAACAGATGATCATCGGTCCCGCCGGAAACAATCTTGTAGCCGCGCGACAACATGACCTCGACCATGGCACGCGCATTCTTCAGTACCTGTTGCTGGTACTCCTTGAATGCCGGCTCCATGGCCTCTTTCAGCGCCACCGCCTTGGCTGCAATCACATGCATCAGCGGCCCTCCCTGGATACCCGGGAAAATCATCGAATTGAGTTTCTTTTCTATGACCTCGTTGGCGCGCGCCATAATCAAACCGCCGCGCGGACCACGCAGCGTCTTGTGCGTGGTGGTGGTGGTGACATCGGCAATGTTCACCGGACTCGGATAGATACCGGCGGCCACCAGCCCGGCAACATGCGCCATATCAACCAGCAGGTAAGCGCCAACGCTGTCTGCGATATCGCGGAAACGCTGCCAGTCGACATGCAGGGAGTAGGCAGAAAAACCGGCCACTACCATCTTGGGCTTGTGTTCCTTTGCGAGCGCCTCAACCTGATCGTAATCAATGGCACCGGTCTCGGGATCCAGCCCGTACTGCACGGCATTGAACAGCTTGCCGGAAAAATTCACCCTGGAACCGTGCGTCAGATGCCCGCCCGCATCCAGGCTCATGCCAAGAATGGTGTCACCCGGCTGCAGCAGCGCCAGATACACGGCAGTATTGGCCTGCGAGCCGGAATGTGGCTGCACATTGGCATAGTCGGCATTGAACAGCGCCTTGGTACGGTCAATGGCCAGCTGCTCGGCAACATCCACATATTCACAGCCGCCGTAATAGCGTTTGCCGGGATAGCCTTCTGCATACTTGTTGGTCAGCACCGAGCCCTGCGCCTCCAGCACCCGTGGACTGACGTAATTTTCCGAGGCAATCAGCTCCATATGATCTTCCTGCCGCTGGCGCTCTCCTTGCAGCGCTGCCCAGAGCTCATCGTCGTAGCCTGCGATATGCATATCCTTATCAAACATTTCAGATAACCTTATGATGTGGGTTGAAAATATTCAGCCGTTTCAGCAGCGCCAGATAATAGCTGATCTGTCAGGGGCATGCGACTAGATTACGTCCAAAAAGCTGCTGGCCGGTGTGGATAGCAGGCTTATGCCGACTCCAGCAACGCCTCCACCACAGCCGTCCATGCCCGCGCCAGATTATCCCGGTTATAGCCACCCCCGCCCATGACCAGCAAACGGCCCTGGCAGTGCTTCCCGGCCAGTAACTTCAGGCGCTGCGCCGCGTAACGGTGTGCAGCCGGGGTGTAACACAGATGTGTAATCGGATCGCCGGCAATACTGTCTGCACCACATTGAAACAGGATGAATTCAGGACAGTGCTGATCAACAAATGCCTCCAGCCGCTCCCAGGCCGGATAGAACATTTCATCATCCGCCCCCGGCGGCATTGGGATATTCAGCTTGGTGCCAACGGCATCCCCCAGACCGGTCTCCGTCTCCCTGCCGGTACCGGGATACAGGAAGCGCCCGTCTTCATGCAGGTCTGCAAAAATCAGGTCTGCATCATCCTCAAAACTGTAGAACACGCCGTCGCCATGGTGGGCATCAATGTCAACGTAGGCAATGCGTTGCAACTGGTACTGCAAGCGAAGTGTAGCTATCGCGATGCCGCAATCATTAAACACACAAAATCCTGCGGCACTGTCGCGCCGCGCATGATGCAGACCGGCAACCGGGACGAACGCTTGCCGGCACTCATTGTTGAGGATGCGCTCAAGGGCATCGAGCACACTGCCCACCACAAAGCAGGCCGATTCATAGATACCCGGGAACGCCGGTGTATCGCCGCAATCCAGGTAACCCTCACCAGTGGCCGACTGCTCGATAAAACGTGCGACATAGGCAGGCGTGTGGAATCGTTCTATCACATCCCGGGTAGCCGACACCGGCGCACATTGATTCACGTGTGTATCAAGACCGCGATCTTGCGCCAGCGACCAGAAGGCCGCCAGCCGGTCTGGCCCGAAGGGATGTCCCTCGCCAAAGCCATAGCGGGCCAGTTTATCACCGATATAGACGCAGACTGGGTTTGGCATGATCAGGACACCGGGTTCTCGCGCTGTTACATCTAACAGTGCAGGAAGGCATCGCGTGCGCGACAATTGCCGAATCAACACCATCGCGCATGCGATGCGCTCCTGCATATCTAAAAACAGATAGTTACATAATCTATCTGACATGGATTGTAATTCATATTCCTGGCTCGCCAGGGAAGGCCGTCATTAATATAAAAAGCAGCGTAAGATGGGCGCAGGAGTACAGCGACGCACCCATCAAATCAGCTACTTGCAACACGATGGGTAAGCTACGCTTTGCCCGTCCTAAAGTCACTGACAATCATCGTAGAATCAATGTCAACATTTATTCGCATCATATTGTTAACTATATTTTTTTATCTTGCATTGCCAGGCCAGACAGTCCCCGCAAACGACAAAATCGCCAGCCCGGAACAGATTAAAGGCACCACCATTGTTGATGCTGACGGCCTCATTGAGATTGCCACGCAACTGGCCGGATTGGTGCTGATCGATTCCAGAATCACTGCTGATCGCAAGGAAGACTTTATCGAGGGCTCGATCAGCCTTCCCGATGCCGCGACCAGCTGTAACTCGCTGGCACAGGCAGTCCCGGCGCTCACCTCCCCGATCCTGTTTTACTGCAACGGCGTCAAATGTGGCCGTAGCGCCAGGGCAGCGGTGATTGCGGTTGATTGTGGTTATACCCATATTTACTGGTTTCGTAATGGCATGGAGGAATGGCAGGAGAAGGAATTCCCGCTGGTGCAATAGTCCAGGCACACAGCTGCAACACCTTGCCCGACCGGGCAGGCCGCCTATAATAGGCCTCCGTTAACCAGCACCTCTTTCAATATCCCGGAGTAGCCAGACAGATGGCGCAGTACGTTTACACCATGAACCAGGTGGGCAAGGTTGTTCCGCCAAAACGCAAGATCCTTGATAACATTTCCCTGTCCTTCTTTCCCGGCGCCAAGATAGGCGTACTCGGGCTGAACGGTTCTGGCAAATCCACCCTGCTGCGCATCATGGCCGGTGAGGACAAGGATATCGAGGGCGAGGCGCGCCCCCAGGCCGGTATCAAGGTCGGCTATCTGTCCCAGGAACCGCAACTGGACCCCGACAAGGATGTGCGCGGCAATGTCGAAGAAGGACTGGGAAAGACGAAAGTCCTGCTGGACCGGTTCAACGCCATCAGCGACCGCTTCGCCGAACCCATGAGCGATGACGAAATGACGGCGCTGCTGGAAGAACAGGGAAAACTGCAGGATGCCATTGATGCCGGTGGTGGCTGGGAACTGGATCGCAAGCTGGAAATTGCCGCCGATGCACTGCGCCTGCCACCGTGGGATGCCAATGTCAGCAAACTCTCAGGCGGTGAACGCCGCCGCGTTGCACTGTGCAGACTGCTGCTCTCCAACCCCGACATGCTGTTGCTGGATGAACCGACCAACCACCTGGATGCTGAAAGTGTCGGCTGGCTGGAACGCTTTCTGGTTGAATACCCGGGTACCGTGGTTGCGGTCACCCACGATCGCTATTTTCTTGATAATGCGGCCGGCTGGATCCTGGAACTCGATCGCGGCCACGGCATCCCTTGGGAAGGTAACTACTCTTCCTGGCTGGAACAAAAAAACCAGCGCCTGGAAATCGAGGAGAAACAGGCCTCCACGCGCCAGAAAGCCATCAAGGCTGAACTGGAATGGGTGCGATCCGGCGCCAAGGGACGGCATGCCAAGAGCAAGGCGCGGCTGGCGCGTTTCGAGGAACTGACCTCGCAGGAAGCACAGCAGCGCAACGAAACCAAGCAACTCTTTATCCCGCCCGGTCCGCGACTCGGTGATCTTGTCATCGAAGCAAACCATATCAGTAAACGCTACGGTGACACCCTGCTCTATGAAGACCTCAACTTTAATCTGCCACGCGGCGGTATCGTTGGTGTCATTGGCCCTAACGGTGCCGGCAAAACTACACTGTTCCGCATACTGACCGGGGCAGAACAACCCGACTCCGGCGAGTTACGCACTGGCGAGACGGCGGAAATTGCCTGTGTCGACCAGAGCCGTGACAGTCTTGATGACAGTAAAACCGTATGGGAAGAAATCTCCGACGGCCAGGATATTATTACCGTCGGAAAAAGCGAACTGAACTCGCGCACCTACGTTTCACGTTTCAACTTCTCCGGCAGTGACCAGCAAAAACGAGTCGGCAGTTTGTCCGGAGGTGAACGCAACCGGGTACACCTGGCAAAGCTGTTGAAGAGTGGTGGCAATGTGCTGCTGCTCGACGAACCCACCAACGACCTCGATGTGGAAACATTGCGCGCACTGGAAGAAGCGCTACTGGACTTCCCCGGCTGTGCCGTGGTGATCTCGCATGACCGCTGGTTCCTCGACCGCATAGCAACACACATCCTTGCATTCGAAGGTGATAGTCAGGCAATCTGGTTTGAAGGTAACTACGCCGATTACGAGGCCGACAGAAAACGTCGCCTCGGCGCAGCTGCCGACCAGCCACACCGCATAAAATACAAACGACTGGAAAAATAGTTTATGTCACAGACGCAGGAAGAGAAACAGCAAGCCTTCAGGGAAAAGCTGAAAACAAAAGGTGCAGACGGTTTTGCCGATGGCCCACAGCCATGGGAGCAGTGGGATGAATCCGGCATTCAAGGCGACAACCGTATCTGGGAAGGCACAGCAAGGCGTATTTACACGAAAAAGTCGACCCCACGCGGCATCGGTGAGCGCCTGTTATCCGGACTGGCCATGGTGGCCATTGCCAGCCTGGTGGCAGGCATCGCCGGCGTCTACTTTTCTGTACCCACAACCCTGCAACAGGCCAGCAGCAAGATTCAGCCCGCACCCATAGTCGCCAGCAGACACAACACGCGGCCGTCCAGCCCTGCCGAAACAACAGCACTGGCACAACTGGACACCCTGCCTTCCCCGGCAGCAGGTATTTCCACTGCCCCGCAGAAACCACTGACAGTGCTGCAGCCGACATTCATAGAGACACTAACAGACAGCCAAACTGACACGCTTGCACAGACCGACAGCGTTGACCAGGTGTCGGTCGAAACAGTGATTACCGAAGCAGCGGTAACAACAACGATCACGACCCGGCAGCCATCGCAACATAAGCCGAATGTGGTCGCCATGATTGCAACAACCGCACCGCCATTCACTCACGAAGCAATAGCGGAAACCAATCAAGCCGACACACCAGTCACCGCAGCTGTGCGCGAGGAACAAACCGCAGTTATTGAACCGCTCGTCATCGAACAGACAGAGGAGTCTGCAACTGCAGCGCTTGTGGTCGCTGAACAAGCCGCGACAACCATCCCCGAACACACCGATGCGTCGGCAGCCGACCCAATGATTCTTGCGCAGGCCGATTTCACAGCGGCTGAACCAGCAGTCATCGAACAGGCAGAGGCGCCTGCGAGTGCACCGGATGTCATTGAGCAAACCACGACAATCACTCCCGAACCACCAGCGACTGAACCACTGGTCGTTGCACAGGCCGAACCCGCAGTTACTGAACCGCTGGTCGTTGCACAGGCCGAACCCGCAGTCACTGAACCACTGGTCGTTGCACAGGCCGAACCCGCAGTTACTGAACCACCGGTCGTTGCACAGGCCGAACCCGCAGTTACTGAACCACCGGTCGTTGCACAGGCCGAACCCGCAGTTACTGAACCGCTCGCTATCGAACAGCTGGAAGCACCTGCAACTGAGACAGCTATTGCATTAAACACAACGGAATCAAGCGTTGAAACAGCGCCGGACATTACCCGGGAACTGGAAACCGCCACACAAACACTGGCACTGCCTGTCACCGCAACCGGCCAGTGGGTCATCAATCTTTCATCCTATACCCGTCTGTCAACTGCAGAAAGAATGCTGGCCGTATTCAAGCAGAAAGGCGTTGACGCAGAAATCTTTACAACCACCGTCAACGACAAGCCCATGCACCGAATCCGGGTTGCCGGCTTTGCCAACAGCCGTTCGGCAAAGGCCGAAATCAGCACGCTGGAGCAACAACTGGGACTCAATGACGCCTGGATCTCCAGACGCTAAGCTCGCCGCTTTGAGCAGTGTCCGGGAGCAACTGGCCGACAAACTACGTGCCATACTGGAATATGCAGCGCTGTTCAGGGCAGCCTGTCCGGAGATTCCGTCCCGGGATAGTAGCTGTGTCCACGCAGCCAATGCGATAGCCGCCTTCGAGGCGACCGCCTGGCGTTTTGATGACAGCCCGTATGACCGCTGCCTGCGTGGTGACAAACAATCCTTGAGCCCGCCTGCAAAACGTGGCCTGCGCGTTTTTTATGCGTCCGGAAAAACCCCGGCGCACCGCAAAAGGGCAGTGGCTAAAACTTGATTGATATCAAATACGCCTTTAAAACATTCGCTTACTATTGGCGTATAGACACTTCCCACTACCAAGGGGTATCCATGTCAATTGAAAAACACGATTTAATACATGAACTTCCGGAACACAAGGATCGCATCCATGCCCTGAAGACAAGCAACCGGCATTTCGCCAACCAGTTTGAAAAATATCACGAGATCAACCATGCGGTGCTGCGGGTTGAGGGTGGCGCTGAAAACACCTCTGATGAATATCTGGGCGAACTGAAGAAAAAGCGGCTCGCATTAAAAGATGAGCTGTTTGCAATGCTAATGGCAGCAGGTTAACGCGGAGTACACCATGGTAAATCACGCTGAATACGAGAGCAGGCTGCATACACTACGCGATGAAATGACCGCCCGCATCAATGCGCTTGATAAAGATGTTCATCACCGCGAACAAGCCGTTGAGAAAGATTTTGCTGAACAGACCACTCAACGGGAAAATGACGAGGTTCTGAATGCACTGGACCATGAAGCCAGGGCAATTGTTCAGCAAATTGACAAGGCGCTGTTGAGCATCAGGCAAAAGGCCTACGGCACATGCCAGAAATGCGGCAACCCTATCGCTGAAAAACGACTTGAGGCCGTCCCTTACGTAACCCTGTGTATTGAATGTGCTGAATAAGCGGCGGGTTTAACGCTCAGGCAACCCGCCAGGACTCGCATCAATTTACCCACACACGGGCGTTCCTGAACATCCGCAGCCATGGACCATCTGCGCCCCACTCATCCGGATGCCATGAGTGGGTAACGCTGCGGAAGACCCGTTCCGGGTGCGGCATCATGATGGTGACACGGCCATCGGTAGTTGTCAGCCCGGTAATACCCAGCGGCGAACCATTCGGGTTGAGCGGATACTGCCCGGTGGCCTTGCCATGTCCGTCTATATAACGGGCTGCGACCAGTCCGGCCTGTTGTGCAGCTGCCGCGCCGGCAGCATCACCGAAGTCCGCGCGCCCTTCCCCGTGCGCCACCGCAATCGGTAATAGCGAACCTTCCATACCGCTAAAAAACAGTGCCGGTGAAGGCAGTATTTCCAGCCGGGAATAGCGTGCTTCAAACTGTTCGGAGCTGTTGCGTACGAAACGTGGCCAGTGCCCGGCGCCCGGGATCAGCTGTTTGAGTGTCGACAACATCTGGCAACCGTTGCACACACCCAGCGCAAAACTGTCCTGCCGTTCAAAGAAGGCCGTGAACATATCGCGTAACTGCGCGTGGAACAGCACCGACTTGGCCCAGCCCTGTCCGGCGCCCAGTACATCACCGTAGGAAAATCCACCACAGGCCACCAGGCCCTTGAAGCTGTCCAGCGATACCCGGCCCGACAACAGGTCACTCATATGCACATCAACGGCATCGAAGCCGGCACGATGAAAGGCCGCCGCCATTTCTATCTGGCCGTTAACACCCTGCTCGCGCAAAATGGCAACGGGCGGGCGCACACCGGTTGCGATCAGGGGTGCCGCCACATCGTCATTCATATCAAAGTTAACGACTGGTACAACACCCTGGTCATCCACATCCAGCAGTGCGTCGAACTCTTCGCGGGCGCAACCCGGGTTATCACGCAGAGACTGCATCTGGTAAGTCGTCTCGGACCAGGCGCGTTGCAGATCAATGCGTGCCTCGGACAGTAGCGCCTGCCCGTTCACAGCAATTTCAATACGGTCAGCCGTATTCGGCATACCAATGACATGCGTCAGCGCTTCCAGTCCATGTATTTTAAGCGTTTCCAGAACAGCAGCTGTATCCGAACGGCGTAGTTGCAATACCGCGCCCAGCTCTTCCGAGAACAACACTGCAGCGGCATCGGTACCCGGCATGTCGAGATGCAGCGTCACACCGCTATGTCCGGCAAAGGCCATTTCGCAGACGCTCGCAAGCAGACCGCCATCAGAGCGATCATGGTAGGCCAGAATAGCGCCAGCCGCGTTGAGTTCCTGTATCGCCGCAAAGAATCCACGCAGCAAGGCGGGACTATCAAGATCCGGTGGCGTACAACCGACCTGCTTGTACACCTGCGCCAGCGCAGAGCCCGCCAGACGATTATTGCCCTCGCCCAGATCAATCAGCAGCAGATCCGTATCGCCCTTGTCGGTGCGTAGCTGCGGCGTCAGTGTTTTACGCACATCAGCGACCGCTGCAAACGCAGAAATAATCAACGACAGTGGTGCCGTAACCGCTTGCTCATTACCGTCGTTCCAGACACTCTTCATGGACATGGAATCCTTGCCGACCGGAATCGCAATGCCCAGCGCCGGGCACAGTTGCTCGCCCACCGCCTTGACAGTATCAAACAGAATGGCGTCCTCACCCGGATGCCCGGCCGGTGCCATCCAGTTCGCAGACAGGGCAATCCTGCCAATGTCCTCAATGTAGCTGGCAGCAATATTGGTGAGCGCCTCACCCACGGCCATGCGCCCGGAGGCCGGCCCATGCAACAGGGCAAGCGGGGTACGTTCACCCATGGCCATTGCCTCACCGGTATAGCCCGTATAGTCCGAGGCAGTCACCGCAACATCCGCAACCGGCACCTGCCAGGGACCGACCATCTGGTCCCGGACCACCATCCCCGTCACCGAGCGATCACCGATGGTAATCAGAAAGGTCTTGTTGGCGACACCTGGCAAACGCAATACACGATAGGCGGCTTCACTGATATCCAGGTCGGCTGTCGAGAACTCCTTATTCACAACCGGCATTCGCCGAACATCACGCACCATCTTCGGTGCCTTGCCCAGTAACAAACTCATCGGCAGATCAATCGGAGAGTTGTCAAAGTGACTGTCACCGAGTACCAGCTGCGGCCGTTCAGTCGCCACACCAATCACCGCACAGGGACAGCGTTCACGCTCGCACAGGGCTTCAAAATCCGGCAAATGCGCGCGCTCAATCGCCAGCACATAGCGTTCCTGTGACTCATTACACCAGACCTGCATCGGCGACATACCCGGATCGTCATTGGGTATGGTACGCAACTCGAAACGCCCGCCACGCTGGCAATCATTGACTATCTCGGGAACCGCGTTGGACAGGCCACCGGCACCGACATCGTGTATCGACACGATCGGGTTGTCATCGCCCTGCGCCCAACAGGCATCGATGACTTCCTGTACGCGACGCTCCATTTCCGGGTTACCGCGTTGCACCGAGGCAAAATCAAGATCTTCCGCACTGGCACCGCTGGACATGGAAGAGGCCGCTCCCCCACCCAGCCCGATCAGCATCGCCGGCCCACCCAGTACCACAATCGGTGTGTTGGCAGGGATCTCGCGCTTGTGCACGTGCTCGCTGCGAATCATGCCGCAACCACCTGCCAGCATGATGGGCTTGTGGTAACCACGCAGCTCATCACCGTTAGCACCGGGGACCTGTTCTTCAAAAGTACGGAAATAACCACACAGATTGGGGCGACCAAATTCGTTATTAAAGGCCGCCGCACCCAGCGGGCCATCCAGCATGATGTCCAGCGCTGAGGCAATACGCGCCGGCTTGCCATGGTCTGTTTCCCATGGCTGGATAAACCCCGGAATACGCAGATTGGACACTGAAAATCCACACAGTCCCGCCTTCGGCTTTGCGCCCCGTCCGGTCGCGCCTTCATCGCGGATCTCGCCACCGCTGCCGGTTGCCGCACCGGGGAACGGCGAGATCGCTGTCGGGTGATTGTGCGTCTCGACCTTGATGACCAGGTGCGCAGGCTCTGCGTGCGGCGTGTAGCGATGCGATGCAGCGTCAGGAAAGAATCGTTGTATCGGGTAGCCCCGAGTAACTGCGGCATTATCACTGTAGGCCGACAGCACATTGTCCGGACTGGCGTTGTAAGAAGCCCTGATCATTTCAAACAGGCTGTTATCCTGCGCCTCGCCATCAATAATCCAGTTGCCATTGAAAATCTTGTGGCGACAGTGTTCGGAGTTTGCCTGGGCAAACATCATCAATTCTATGTCAACAGGATTTCTGCCCAGTGCGGTGAAACTCTCTACCAGGTAATCAATCTCGTCATCAGACAACGCCAGGCCAAATTCGCCATTGGCGGTAACCA
>JAQBDO010000179.1:0-5231 GCA_032124375.1 Gammaproteobacteria bacterium | reverse complement strand
ACCGTTCCGCCAGCAGCGACACGGTTGCTGCACTGGCCGAGGATTATCGAGAGCAGATGCGTCTCTACACCCTGGGCGTTGCAAAGCTGTGGCCGACATTACAGGTCAGGCCGTACCTGCTGTTTACCCGCTGCCAAATGCTGGTTGCGATGGATGAGCCGGTATCAGCATAATGCTCACCACCGAGCAGTTCGCGGATAAAATTCGCTCCTGGAAGGTATATTAAACACTGCAGGAGCGGATTGTATCCGCGAAGAATATTGCACTAATCAATATAGGGATCAAAACCTTGGACAATATTACTGACGTAACAAATGAAACTTTCCAGACGCAGGTAGTCGAGCGCTCAAAGGAGGTCCCGGTAGTGGTCGATTTCTGGGCCGAGTGGTGCGGGCCCTGCCAGATGCTGATGCCGGTCCTGAAAAAACTGGTTGCTGAATACGACGGAAAGTTTGTGCTCGCCAAGGTCAATACTGACGAACAACGTGAACTGGCAAAAACACATGGCATACGCAGCCTGCCAACCATGCATGTCTACAAAAACGGCGAACGCGTTGAGGAAGTGCTTGCCGCACAGTCCGAGGCGACCATACGCATCCTGCTGGATCGTTATATTGAGCGCGCATCCGACCGCATACGCAGCGAGGCTCGCGAGGCCTTTGCACAGGGAAGGCATGAGGAGGCGCTGGCACTGCTGGAGAACGCCTGCCAGCAGGAACCTGACAACCACCAATTGATACTCGACCATGCAAAACTGTGCATGAGAAAGGGGTTGCTGGAAAAAGCAGAAACACTGATCGCGGGTCTGCCGCGTGATGTACGCGATGAAACCGAAGCCATGTGTTTACGTAATCTGCTCGATTTCGCACTGGCAGTGAAGGATGCACCCCCCATTGATGCACTTGAGATCACCGCCACCAGTGAACCGGACAACCTCGAAGCCCGTTACCAGCTGGGCGCATGGTATGTACTCAACGACCGCTTTGAAGAGGCGCTGGAAACGTTTATGCAAATACTGCAGCGCGACCGGTCCTTTCGTGACGACGCAGGCCGCAGGGGCCTGCTCGCAATATTCGAACTACTGAATAACCAGGGTGACCTGGTCGCCGCTTATCGCCGCAGGCTGTTTACCCTGATGCATTGAGACCGGCATTAACAGCGGCTGATCGACAATCAGACACCGCTATCCAGTGCCTTGGCCAGTTTCTCGGCAGGTATATAGCCTGGCAACAGGGTACCGTCTTCCAGCACAATAGCCGGTGTACCGTTGACACCAATGAGCTGACCCAGCTCATACTCTTCCTTCACAGGATTCACACAGTCCGCTTTCGGCAGGGTCTCGCCAGCCTTGGCGCGCGTTATCGCAGCCTGGCGGTCCTTTCCACACCAGACCGAGACCGCCTTGTCATAGGAAGGCGAACCAATGCCGGAACGCGGGAAGGCCAGGTAACGCACGGTGATTCCATTGGCGTTGAACTGATCAATTTCATTGTGCAGTTTACGGCAATAACCGCAGTCAATATCGGTAAACACGGTGATTGTATGTCGGCTGTTCTTCGCCGGGAAAACAATCATATTCTCCTCACCGAGGGCATTCACAGCCTCCATGCGGATACCGTTGCGACGTTCTTCGCCAATATCCTTGCGTGTCGCAATTTCAATCAGACTACCCTGCAGCAGGTACTTGCCGTCATTGGTAATATAGAACAACCGCGGGCCGATGAGCACTTCTGACACACCATCCATCGGCGAAGGATTGATCTCGGTCAGCGTGGTCCCCGGAAAGACACTACTCAGTGATTTTGTAATGGCCTCGCGAGAAGCGGATTCTGCCAGGGAATGACCGGACAGACTCACGGCCAGCAACAACAAGCAAATACGGGAAAACTGTTTTTTCATAATATATCCTGATTTGTATTAAGGGTTTTCACCACGGGTGATTCGACATTGATGCAAGGGAAGAAGTTCACACCGCATGATGACGGTTGCGTTGCAAGAAAGGACAGACTCAACCGCGCGGGTGATGTTGTGCGTGCAATTCTTTCAGTCGTTCGCGTGCGACATGAGTATATATCTGCGTCGTTGACAGGTCACTATGCCCAAGCAACATTTGCACCACACGCAAATCCGCACCGTGATTGAGCAGGTGGGTGGCAAACGCATGTCTCAGGGTGTGCGGTGATAAGGGCTTGTTTATCCCGGACTTTATCGCGTAATGGCGGATTCGGTACCAGAAGGCCTGGCGAGTCATCCCGGCTCCCCGGCGGGTAATAAACAACTGCCGGGCAATACTGCCGCCCGCCAGTTCGGGGCGACCCGCATCGATATAACACTGCAACCAGTCCACGGCCTCCTCGCCCAGTGGCACCAGACGCTCCTTGTTGCCTTTGCCAACCAGCCTAACCACACCCTGTGTCAGGTTAACCTGGTCGGGCGTCAGGCTGATGAGTTCGGACACCCGCAGGCCACAGGCATACAGCAGCTCAAGCATGGCTCGATCACGCAGACCCAGCGTGTCTGCCACTTCCGGGGCATCCAGCAGCGCCTCGACCTCTGCCTCACTGAGTGTGTCCGGCAAGGGTCGCCCGATCCGCGGGGTTTCAATGCGCACACTCGGGTCTTCTTTCAAGCGTTCTTCACGTACCAGGTAGCGGTAGAAGCGCCGCATGGAGGACACCAGCCGCGCCGTGGTTCTGGGTTTGGCGCTGGCAACGACACGTTCTGAAAGATAACCGAGCAAATCCTGTCGCCGCGCTGTGCGCAGCACCCTGCCCCGGGGTGCCAGCCATTTCGCCAGGCCAGCCAGATCATTGCGATACGCAGTCAGCGTATTACGGCTCAAACCATGCTCCATCCACAGGGCATCGGTGAACTGTTCAATGTCCTGCAACTCGGAAGCGGACAGTGCGACTGCATTTATAGCTAACGTATCAGCCACCATCAATACACAATCCGGGCAATTAAAGGTTGATTCATGAGCCTTTTACATTAGCATAAACGCCCATATGAGCGAACCAGACAATACGGCTGCCAGCAGCCCTCCGGGCATGCAAGCACTGTTGTCCGTTATCCGCACCATGGTCGGTGAAGTACATCCACACTGGAAGAATCTGCACTTCAGCCCGGATACCCACCTTGAGCGAGAGCTGGGTCTCGACAGCATGGCACGCATGGAACTGCGCACCCGCATCGAGTCCACCATGGACGTCACACTCGATGAAGCTTCTGCCATCTTCGCCAACACCCCCAATCGCCTGATGCAGGCAATACTGCGTGCAAAAAACAGCACCACCGGAGCAACCACGGTGTGTGACAGTGCGACTAATGACGACGACAGCGCCTTGCTGATGGGCGCGTTCGGACAGGCAGTGCACCCGGCGGAAACTGCAGAACGACACAGCCTGGCGGACTGGATATATGCCTGCTACTGCTGGCTGGTATTTGCAGTACTCGGGCTGACTACCTGGCTCGTCGTGATACTGGCCCCGCTTGCGAGCTGGCGACGCAAGCTCGCGCACACAGGGGCAAAACTGCTGTTCATCCTGACCTTCACCCCGTTGCGGGTGACCGGCAGTGAACATCTCGATCCCGGCCAGGCCCATATCGTGGTTGCCAACCACGCAAGCTACCTCGATGGTTTTATTGTTACCGCCGCGCTCGACATTTCCATGCACTTTATTGTTAAAGGTGAGCTGGCGCGCATTCTGCCCGCACGCTTACTGCTGCAACGTTTTGGCGTCGAGTTTGTTGATCGCTTCAACAGCAACAAGGCGGCCAGCGATGTAAACCGCATTACACGCAAGTCAGAAGCAGGACAAACCATTGTCTTTTTCCCGGAGGGAACGTTTACCAGCTTCCCCGGCTTGCAGCCCTTTCGCATGGGCGCATTTGTCACCGCCGTGCGCACCAGGGTACCGGTCACGCCAGTCGCCATTCGTGGCGCACGCAATATCATTCGTGGAGATAACTGGTTCCCGAGACGCGGACCCATTGAGGTAACCGTTCGTCCACCCATCACGCCGAGCGGCGCAGGCTGGCAGGTGGCACTGGACTTGCGGGATGCAGCACGCGTCGAGATAGCCGGCTATTGCGGGGAACCGGACCTGGTTGACGCTAGCAACAGTGAAGCGTAATCCAGTCACTGACTGGGTACGCTGCGCTTTAGCCGTGCTGCGGTCTTGTGCGTGTTGCCGGGCTATCTGCAGGACGTAAAGCGCAGCGTAGCCGTCAAGCGTACTATTCCCCCTCCCTGCAGACAGCGAAATAGCTGTAATCCTCTTTTGCTTTCAGACACTGGCCGCTTGTATAGGTCATACGGGAGCCGTCATCTGCACGGGTACGCTCACCCTGCTCCATCGTCAACAGCTGTCGCGACAAGTTGCAGGCTTCAGCCGTTGCACACTGATTCTGCAGACCGCACACCTGGTGTACCAGATGCTCACAGGGTGAATACCCGACGATTTTTACATCTTCCCAATCTGCTGCTTCCGGCGGCGGTAACTGGCGCGGAATATCCGTGGATTCACCCGGCACAACTTCACCATGATTGACGATCAGCACGGAACCGTCCTCCATACGGTGGGCACCGTCCCATAGCTGGGAGCTAACGCCGTCCTTCGTTACCGTGGCACGCCGGGTATCCGGGTTCACGGTTACCGCACCACCCCCCTGCATGTTTGCAGACCAGTCTGCCACCACTGGCGTGCACACTGACAACACCAGGGTAATGGATGACAACACGCGTGATAAACTATTCATTCGGTTACTCCTGTACAAAGTCATTCGTTCCAGCGTTTCATAATACCAGCCACAGCATCCCGAATCCGGTCACCGCAGCGGCTCACATCACGGGAAAATTAAAATAGCTATCCGGGAAGGGTTCGTTCTTCAGGGTAAAGTGCCACCATTCCTTCTCGAAGGGCATGAAACCATGCCGCATCATCAACTCTCGCAGCAGCATGCGGTTAGCGCGTTGCTGCGGCGTAATCGCCGTACAGTCTGACCACGACTCGGGCCCGAAATAGTCAAAGTGGCTACCCATATCAAGCTCTGGATTTTCTGCACACAGCGGCAGGGTCACAATACCGAGATCAACGGTACTGCCACGGGTATGGCTGGACTGCAGGGCAACATACCCCTGCTCAAGCAGTTCATGTTTGTCGAGTTCCGGATAATACTGCGCTTTCATCCGGACGTCAGACGCGTCCGCTGCCCAGCGCTCAAAATGTGCT
>JAQBDO010000178.1:0-3188 GCA_032124375.1 Gammaproteobacteria bacterium | reverse complement strand
GACTCATTAATGTGAAAACTCTATTTTTGTCATTCCGGCGCAGGCCGGAATCCAGGTAAAAGGGCCATTAACACTGCAACGGATCCCGTCCTGCGCCGGGATGGCAGGGGGGGTGGCTCAAGCCAGCGCCACTCCACCCTGTTGCCATTTGACACCATATGTCGCATTTTTGCGTTGATCAGGGTCAATTGCCATCTGGAAAAGTCGGTATTGTGCCCTGTATTAATGCATACCGAACCCTGATGGTGCAGTTTGTTCATGCGGAACTTGCCGTAGCCTGCTGGTCCGTATCTGCCAGTGCCGCGTGCGCAGCGGCCAGGCGGGCCACCGGCACGCGCGGGCCTGAACAAGACACATAGCTCAGGCCAATATTGTGGCAGAAGCGAATGGATTCAGGGTGTCCACCGTGCTCGCCACAGATACCCATTTTCATGCCCGGGCGTGTCTCGCGACCCCAGTTCACAGCCAGTTGCATCAGTTTGCCCACACCGGCGATATCCAGTACCTCGAACGGATTGTCCTGCAGAATGCCGCTGTTGTTATACATTGGCAGGAACTTGTTTTCGGCATCCTCGCGTGAGAACGAGAAGGTCGCCTGGGTCAGGTCGTTGGTGCCAAAAGAGAAGAACTCGGCCTCCTCGGCGAGACTGCCGGCGCGCATGCAGGAACGCACGACCTCCATCATGGAGCCAAACTTGTAATCCACCTTCAAGCCATACTTGTCCTCGACCACCGCGTGCACGGCATCGGCAAAACTTTTCACCCGTTTCAGTTCCTGCGAGGTACACACCTGCGGCACCATGATTTCCGGCTGGACATCAAAACCCTCGCGCTGACATTCGGCAGCGGCTTCCAGGACAGCCTGGATCTGCATGGAATAGATCTCCGGGAATGACAGCCCCAGGCGCACACCGCGGTGCCCCAGCATCGGGTTCACCTCGTACAGGGCACGTACCTTTTTCAGCATGGTTCCCTTTTTCTCAATGGCTTCTTCGACCAGCCGCGGGTCAGTCAGGCAGGCGACGTTGGGTTGTTCCCGGTCGCTGTACATGAACTTCACGGCGTCAGCCAGAATGACCATGCCGGTCACGGTATCCTTCAGGTGACGCAGCTGATTCAGCTCTTCCACCAATTGATTTTCCGACGGCAGAAACTCGTGGATAGGCGGGTCCAGCAGACGGATGGTCACCGGCCGCGGCGCCATGGCCTTGAAAATGCCCTTGAAGTCCTCGCGCTGAATCGGCAGCAATTTGTCCAGTGCCGTTTGCCGGTCGGCAGTCGTCTCCGCAACGATCATTTCAATAACGACAGGCAGCCTTTCCACGTCGTTGAACATCCGCTCGGTACGACACAGGCCGATACCCATGGCGCCGTATTTGAGTGCACGCTCGGCATCGGAGGGTGTGTCGGCATTGGCCATCACCTTGAGACGGGCGGCTTCATCGGCCCAGCCCAGCAGGGTGACGAGCTCCGAGGAAAACTCGGACTCGATCATCGGCACTTCGCCGAGGTAGACATCGCCGGTGGTGCCGTCAAGGGTTATCACGTCACCTTCGCTGATGGTGTGTCCACCGACGAAGGCCTTGCGCATCTGCACATCAACATGAATACCCTCGGCGCCCGCGACACAGGGTTTGCCCATACCGCGTGCGACGACTGCCGCGTGCGATGTCTTGCCGCCACGTGCCGTCAGGATACCCTGTGATGCAAAAAAGCCGTGAATGTCCTCGGGTTTGGTTTCCTCGCGCACCAGAATAATGCGCTGGCCGCCTTGCCCCAGATGTTCGGCACGATCGGCATCGAACACGGCATGTCCTGTTGCCGCGCCGGGTGAGGCGGGCAGGCCGCGAGCCACCGGTGCATTTTTGGCGGCAGGGTCGAGCCGCGGAAACAGCAGCTGTTCCAGCATGTCAGGCTGGATGCGCAACAGCGCCTGTTGTTTATTGATCAGGCCTTCCTGCTTCATGTCCACCGAGGTGCGCACCAGTGCCGCGGTATTCATCTTGCCATTGCGGGTCTGCAGACAGTAGAAGCGGCCTTTCTCGATGGTGAACTCGAAGTCCTGTACTTCGTGATAATGGGCTTCCAGGCGCTCACGCAGCATCTGCAGCTCCCGGTACATCAACGGCATTTCCGTTTCCATCATGTCGATCGTTTTGGGGGTGCGGATACCGGCGACCACGTCTTCACCCTGCGCGTTGACCAGATATTCGCCAAACAGCCTGTTTTCGCCGGTATCGGGATAACGGGTAAAGCCCACGCCGGTCGCGGAGTCATCACCCAGGTTACCGAACACCATGGTGCACAGGTTGACGGCGGTGCCGTTGGCCATGTCCGTGGTGATATGGAACTCGCGTCGGTAGTCGACCGCGCGTTTGCCCATCCAGGAATCGAATACCGCCTTGACTGACATCTCCAGCTGTTCCATGGGATCATCCGGAAAGGTCTTGCCGGTTTCTTGCTCGACCACCTCCAGAAAACGGTCGGAGATCTCGCGCAGATCGCGGGCCGTCAGCGTCACGTCCTCTTTGGCGCCGGCTTTTTCCTTGACCGCCTCGAAGACAGTATCGAAGGCCTCGTCTGGCACACCCATCGCAATCTTGCCGAACAGCTGTATGAAACGGCGGTAGGCATCCCAGCCAAAGCGTTCATTGCCGGTCTGCGCAATCAGGCTCTTCAGGGTGTCGATATTGAGCCCGAGGTTGAGGATGGTATCCATCATGCCGGGCATGGACATGGCCGAACCCGAGCGTACCGAGATAAGCAGGGGATTGTCACCGGCGCCGAAGGTTTTACCGGTTTTTTTTTCGAGTGACCGCATCTGTGCACGCACTTCATCCATGACCCCGGCGGGCAATTCGCTGTCGGCATTATCCAGGTAATACAGGCAGGCCGCTGTTGTGATAACGAAGCCGGGTGGCACGTTGATGCCGATCTGGGTCATTTCGCAGAGGTTGGCGCCCTTGCCACCGAGCAGCATTTTGTTGCTGCCATCACCGTCTTCGAATGAGTAGACGTACTTCTCCTTATTGCTCATTAAGCTTCTCCTTGTAAAATAAAAGTAATATAAAATATAAAATAGTCTCAAAATAATCAGGCTGAACCAGCGGCGCAGGACTGTTGGACAGGATGGCCCTGGTTTCGTTTGGCCCCGGGAGTTTGGCGAGCGTTGTTAACAAGTGTGCAAT
>JAQBDO010000177.1:0-7529 GCA_032124375.1 Gammaproteobacteria bacterium | reverse complement strand
GCTGCGGCTGTCACCTTGCTGTTTTATCAGTTGCTGGGTCAACAGGCTGCCGTGGCACTGGTTTTGATTTTGATGTTGTGGATGCCCTGCTGGACCACGGCTTTTGTTTTACGACAGACCAATAGTCTGGGGCAGGCACTGAAGTCCGCCGCTCTGTTTGGCGCATGTCTACTGTTAATGGTTTTCGGGTTGTACGGTGATCCGTCAGCCTGGTGGCTGGAGCAACTGCAACAGGTTGAAGCGAGTCTCGCCGAAGGCGGGTTCTCTTTCCCGGCACTGACGGACGCCGAACTGCTGCAGGAAGTGTCTGCATTGATGACCGGTGTGCTGTTTGCCTCTCTGGTCATTGGTGTTGCAGCCAGTTTGCTGCTGGCACGCTGGTGGCAATCAGTACTGGTTCATCCGGGTGCGTTCCGGGATGAGTTTTACGAATTGCGGCTCGGTTATGGCAACGGGCTGATGACACTGGGCATTATGCTGGTTGCCAGGTTTACACAAGCTACTGTCAGTGATTTTGCTGCCCAGCTGGCAATGATTATGCTGGTGCCGTATCTGCTGGCAGGGTTGGCCGTCATTCACAGCCTGCTGAAACGGGCGGGCAGGGGCTGGCTGATAGCGATTTATGTACTGCTGGCAATTGTGCCGCAAGCAACGTTATTGCTGGCGGCCGGTGGGTTACTGGATACCTGGATTGATTTTCGTCGGCGGTTTGCCCGGGGCGAAAGCAGTACCGGTTAATGAGACAAGTCAATAGCTAGAGGTTGTAACAATGGAAATTATCCTGCTGGAAAAAATAGCCAACCTGGGCGCCATGGGCGAAAAGGTTAATGTAAAATCGGGGTATGGACGTAATTACCTGATTCCGCAAGGCAAGGCAACACCGGCAACTGCGGACAACATCGCAGAGTATGAAGCACGCCGCGCCGACCTTGAAAAGGCTGCGGCCGAGGTGCTGGCTGCTGCCGAAGTTCGCCGCGACGCATTACTTGAAAAAGTGATAACCATCGTGTCAAAGGCGGGTGATGAGGGTAAATTGTTTGGTTCAATCGGCACGGCTGATATAGCCAGTGTCATTAGCGAACAATTAATCGCTGTAGAACGCAACGAAGTGCGTTTACCGGACGGTGCTTTCCGCACGACAGGTGAGCATGACGTACAGCTACAGTTACATACCGATGTAAATGTTGTCGTAAAACTGATTATTGAAGCAGAATAGTAAAAACAGCACGCAGTAATAACTGCAAGCTGTTGTAGCAAAAAAACATAACAGGCAGCCCTGCAAAGGCTGCCTGTCATTGTTTGGGAGGCTGTCACCCGGATGCATAAAGACAGCCCAAATACAATGATGTCTTTAGTTCGCCTTTGTGATATTTAGTACCTGCTGTCGCGGGGGCGGCTGCAATCCCAGTCACTTCCATACCAAGAAAATCATACATGGCCGAAACGCTTCGTTCTGCAGATCTAATTCATACCGAGACGGATGCACTCAAGGTGCCGCCGCATTCCTTGCAAGCCGAGCAGGCAGTGCTGGGCGGGCTCATGCTGGACAATGCTGCCTGGGACGTGGTCGCCGACCGTGTCAGCGAAGAAGATTTTTACCGCCAGAATCACCGCCTGATTTTCCACGCCATTGTTGAGCTGGCAGAAAAGAATGATCCGCTGGATGCCGTAACCCTTTCCGAGTGGCTCAGTCATAACGGTCTGCTGGATGACGTTGGCGGGCTGGCGGCACTGGGTGCACTGGCACAAAACACACCCAGTGCCGCGAACATCAAGGCCTACGCAGACATTGTGCGCGACAAGTCGGTGGCAAGGCAGCTGGTGACGGTGGGTAATAAAATTGCCGGCAGCGCGCTGGAGTCCGAGGGTCGGGAAACGGCCGAGTTGTTGAATGATGCCGAGAAGCTGGTATTTGATATTGCCGAGCAGGGTAATCGTGGCAAGCGTGGCTTCAAGAGTATCCGTACCCTGTTGACCGCCGCTGTCGATCGCATTGATATGTTGTCGCAACAGGACAACCCGCTGACGGGTGTGTCTACCGGGTTTACTGATATTGATGAAATGACCGCCGGACTGCAGCCCTCCGATCTGATTATCGTTGCCGGGCGGCCCTCCATGGGGAAAACCACGCTGGCCGTCAACTTTGCCGAGAATGCGGCCATCAAGCACCAGGTACCGGTCGCGATCTTCAGTATGGAAATGCCCGGTGAGTCACTGGCCCTGCGCATGATGTCTTCACTGGGGCATATTGATCAGCACAAGATACGCACCGGCAGGCTCGACGATGATGATTGGCCAAGGCTTACATCAGCCGTCAGCCTGCTGGATACCGCACCGATTTTTATTGACGATACGCCGGCGCTGTCACCGCTGGAGCTGCGCGCGCGTGCCCGGCGGCTGAAGCGGGAGCATAACATCGGCATGATCGTGATTGATTACCTGCAGTTGATGCAGATCGGCAATACCCGTGAAAATCGTACCACGGAAATATCCGAGATATCGCGTAACCTGAAGGCGCTGGCCAAGGAACTGGAAGTCCCGGTGATTGCGCTGTCGCAGTTGAATCGCAGCCTTGAGCAGCGCTCGGACCGCCGGCCGGTGATGTCGGACCTGCGTGAATCGGGCGCTATCGAACAGGATGCAGACGTCATCATGTTTATCTACCGCGATGAAGTCTATAACGAGGACAGCCCGCACAAGGGCCTGGCCGAGATTATTATCGGTAAACAGCGTAACGGCCCCATTGGTACCCGCCTGCTGACCTTCCGGGGGCAGTTCACACGCTTTGAAAATTACGCGGCTGGCAGTCAGTACAGTGGCGGTGATTTTGGATGACCCGTCCTGTCCGGGCACGTATCAAGCTGCAGGCCCTGCAACATAACTTTTCCCGCGTTCAGCAAGCCGCTCCCGACAGTAAAATCATGGCCATCATCAAGGCCAATGCCTACGGGCATGGGCTGGTCAGGGTGGCGCAGGCATTGCCTGCTGCCGACGCCTTTGGCGTCGCCTGCCTGGAGGAAGCGATCTCGTTACGCGAGGCTGGTATTGATCGTCGTATTGTCTTGCTGGAAGGGCTGTTTGCCGCCGGGGATGTCGGCTTGATTAACGGTTACCAGCTGGATGTGGTGATTCACCATGAGAGTCAGCTGGAGTTGCTGGAGCAGGGTCGGCTGCTACGGTCACTGGATGTCTGGGTGAAGCTCGATACCGGTATGCACCGGCTGGGTTTTGAGCCGCACAGTGTTGCCAGTGTAACAACGCGTTTGCGCCAGATTCCGCAGCTCGGCAACATTCACTATGTGTCGCATTTCTGCTGTGCCGATGATCTTGATAACACGGCGACTGACACGCAGCTGCAGCTGTTTCTGGCTACCGTTGCTGCCACTGACGCCGACACCTCACTGGCCAATTCGGCGGCCATACTGGGCTGGCCGGATACACACCGCGACTGGGTCCGTCCCGGTATCATGTTATATGGTGGTTCGCCCTTGCAAGGTCGCAGTGCGCAGTCACTTGAGCTGCAACCGGTTATGACACTCAGCACCCGCTTGATTGCCGTGAATGCGCGCCGCCAGGGTGATGCCATTGGTTACGCGCAAGACTGGCGCTGTCCGACCGACATGCTGATTGGTGTGGCGGCTATTGGCTATGGGGACGGTTATCCGCGTCATGCCCCGAGTGGTGCGCCGCTGCTGGTGAACGGCAAGCTGGCTGCACTGGCGGGTCGTGTCTCCATGGACATGATTTGTATCGACCTGAGTAAACACCCCGATGCAAAGGTGGGTGACGAAGTGGTTCTGTGGGGAGACGGCCTGCCGGTTGATGAAGTGGCCGCTGCTGCCGGCACTATCTCCTATGAATTACTTTGTGGTGTCGGTTCACGGGTAGCGTTCGAATACCACGCCTGAATCCGGATTTGCCTGAGTCCGGGTGGTGACGGCTGAGGTGTATCCGGTTAATCTGCGTATCACTTATGGCAAAAACAAAGACTGTATATATCTGCAGCGCCTGTGGATCCCGGGTACCGCAATGGGCCGGGCGCTGCGGCGAATGTGGTGGCTGGAATACCCTGTCTGAAGGTATTTCCGCGGCGGCGCCTGCAAGCTCCCGTTTTACCAGCTATAGCGGCGATACCGCTGGCAGCGTGACGCGTCTGTCAGCGATCAAGACGGATGCACAGCTGCGCGTATCTGTTGGCATGGCCGAGCTTGACAGGGTGCTGGGCGGCGGCCTGGTAGCGGGTTCCGTGGTGCTGATCGGTGGTGATCCCGGTATTGGAAAATCCACCCTGTTGCTACAGGTGCTGGCGACCCTGTCTGACAATTTGTCTTCCCTGTACGTCACCGGTGAGGAGTCGCTGCAGCAAATCTCGCTGCGTGCCGGGCGCCTCGGTATCAATGGCAATGATATCCGCCTGTATTCAGAAACATCGGTGGAACGCATTATTGCGACGGCAGCCAGGGAAAAACCACAGGTGATGGTGCTGGATTCCATTCAGACGCTATACACAGAATTACTGCAGTCTGCGCCCGGTTCGGTGGCGCAGGTCAGGGAGAGTGCCGCCCAGCTGGTGCGTTTTGCCAAGCAGTCGGGTATTGCCATGTTTCTGGTCGGACATGTCACCAAGGAAGGCCAGCTGGCGGGGCCGCGGGTGCTGGAACACATGGTCGATACCGTGCTGTATTTTGAAGGTGACCCGGGGGATCGTTACCGTATTCTGCGCGCCATCAAGAACCGCTTTGGCGCGGTCAATGAGCTGGGCGTGTTTGCCATGACAGAGGGCGGCTTGAAAGAGGTGACGAATCCCTCGGCTATCTTCCTCTCGCGGCACGAGGAGGCGGTGCCGGGCAGCGTGGTGATGGTGACCTGGGAAGGGACACGTCCCATGCTGGTAGAGGTGCAGGCACTGGTTGATCAGAGCCAGTCAGGTAATCCGCGCCGGCTCACGCTGGGGCTGGATCAGAATCGCTTGTCCATGTTGCTGGCGGTACTGCATCGCCATGGCGGACTGACGCTCGGTGATCAGGATGTGTTCGTCAACGTCGTTGGTGGCGTGCGTGTCACCGAGACCGCTGCCGATCTGGCAGTGCTGCTGGCCGTTATGTCCAGCTTTCGCAACCGGCCGTTACCCTCTGACCTGATTGTGTTCGGCGAAGTCGGCCTGTCCGGTGAGTTGCGACCGGTACCCAATGGTCAGGAACGTATTGGCGAGGCCGCCAAGCACGGTTTCCACAAGGCGATCATCCCGGCAGCCAACAAGCCCAGGCAGGCGATCAAGGGGCTGGACGTGACCGCGGTGCACCGCCTCTCGCAGGTGATCGATAAAATCAGTGAAGAGTTCTGAATAGCGACATCTTTGCAGGCTGCGCGGTCAGGGTGTTACACACACACACACATCCTGATTCCTGGCCAATTGTCATGTTCCGCATGAAAAAACAGCTACGTGACTGCAACCTGCTGATCGCGAGCAGGATATTGCTGGCGGGACGCGGACTGTAAACAAGTGGGCAGCCGTTTCTGTTAGAGTGACAAGCAGGCCATCAATATAAAAAAGGTCAGACCGTTGCGCACTTTCAAACACTATTGGCAGGCACTGTCCGCCAGTATAAAACGAGCACTCAACACCCCTGCGAGCACCTCGCCAGAACCGGGTGATAGTGTCCGTGATGCGGCTGCCATCAGCAGCGCAAGTCACATGCTGGCTGCCAACCTGAAACGTACCCACCATCAAATGGATAGCGCCAGAGACAGGGAACACCAGCAATATGATGTGCTGGCGCAACGACTCGGTGCTGTCGAAACCGGGCATGATCGGGCGCGTGAGCTGACATTACAGCTGCAAGCTTCCCTTGCAGCCGTGTCAACCCGGCTGGCGGCAACGGAGATGCAGCTCAAGGCCTTGCATGCGGAGACTCTGCAGCAGGCAACAGAATTCAAGGCGTCGTTGCTTGGGAACGCCAGCGCTCTGCAGGCAGCAGTTGCTCATGTGGAGAAGCTTGCGGCGGAACATCGCCAGCATGAAAGTGTGTTGCAGGAGGTGCAGGCGCAGTTGCGCAGGCAGGACAGGCGTCTGGTGTTTGCAATGCGGGTTGCCGCAGTTGTGTTGCTACTGGCAATAGTGGCAGCTGCTGTGCTCATTTGGGAGGCGCAGAAAAATGTCACGCTGCTGAATAGTATGAGTGCTGATCTGAAACAACTGATGTCAGTAGTGGAGCAGGGCCCCGGTATGCCACAGCAGAGCTTGCAAGCGACGCAGCAAGCCGTTGTTGAACCCGTCACTACAGCAGCAGATATCACTGTCGTGACCAGCACCACGACAGCTGCGATTGATGTCCCGGTACAGGGAGCGGCCGGGGCGATGAACGGGAAAGCGGTAGCTGACGCCGGCTTTTCCGATAGTAGCGATGCTCATGATGCTATTGCGGACCCTGAAGTCAGTCGACAGACTTTTCCCCGCAACAAGAGAGCTTTTTTTATTGAAGGGATCTCCAGTGAAGAAGAGATTACCCTGCCTGGCGGCGTACATTACCAGGTCGTTCAGCCAGGCAGGGGCCGATCACCGGCTCTGACCGACCGGGTAGCCGTGGACTATCTCGGTATTACCCGGGATGGCAGGGTGTTTGACGATACCTATTCACTGGGACAGCCGGCTGAATTCTACATTTACGAGCTTGCTCCAGCCTGGCAGGAGACGTTATTAAGTATGCAGGAGGGTGCGCAATGGGAAGTTTCAGTGCCCCCCGGACTCGTGCTTGTAAACAGTGAGTCGGGGGGCGTGATGCCTGAAAACAAATCAGGCACTTACCTGATAGAACTGTTGGAAATTCTTGAGTGAGACGCAGTTAGCAGGTTATTACCGCATTGTTTTAATGCGATATATCACTGGCTTATTGCGCGCAGGCACCTGTGCCAAGAATGCTGACGCCGGCGCGGGTTGCCTCGCAACTGTTGCTGTAGGTATTGTTGTCGCATCCACAAACCGGATCGTATATTGCCGGACAACCGCCTGCAGCGGGAATCACTTCGCAAACCCCGCGTTCACTGCATAGCCCGTTTTCTTTTCTGCAATAATTGTTTTCCGCACACTGCTGGTCATTATTGCAATTGCCTTTGTATGGGTTAAGTCCGATACAGACATAATTTATTTCCGGATCTGCGCAGACGGTCTCCTGGGCACAGAGCGTGTCTTCCTGTTTACAGGTACGGAGCAGGCCAACCCGGTATCCATTGCTGTTGGCAAAGGCGAGGCATTCATCTCTTTGTGAAATGCGCTGTGTTTTATTTTCCGGGTTCAGGCAGCTATGCCCCAGTTCTTCGCCATTAAATGCCGCTACGTGAGCGGTAACTGCCATTCCAGTCAATAATGCAGCCAATACTGCCAGCACCATTTTTCCCTTCATTACCGGTCTCACCGATTAAAATTTGCAGGAAGAATAATTAAACATGGGCCAGAATGCGACCTTTGGGGGTTCGAAGCATCCTGCCCGAGCTGCTTGCCCGCTAGCCAACCGGGGCAAGAGCAGCTTGAC
>JAQBDO010000176.1:0-4257 GCA_032124375.1 Gammaproteobacteria bacterium | reverse complement strand
ACCTCAGCCGACGCCTGCACGAATACCAGTCTGCCGTCAGCCGCGGCGCATGGAACAATGCCTACACATTTTGCCTGCTTGATTACCCGGTTCGGGAACTTGCCGGGCAAACACTGGGCATCGTCGGTTATGGCGAACTGGGCAGGGCCGTAGCAAGAATGGGTGAAGTGTTTGGCATGAAGATTCTGGTCGCTCAGCGTCCCGGCAGCCGCAATGCGCCGGGGGCCGGACGTGTTTCGCTGGATCAATTATTAACACAGGCAGATATTATCAGCCTGCACTGCCCCCTTACCAGAGACACTGCCAACCTTATCGACCACAAGGAGCTCGGAAAAATGCGTAAGGGTGCCTTGCTGATCAACACGGCCCGTGGCGGCATTGTTAATGAAGCAGCGCTGGCACAAGCACTGCTTGCGGGGCGAATAGCGGGGGCGGCAACCGATGTATTAAGCGAGGAACCGCCACGTAATGGCAGTCCACTACTCGACGTCTCAATTCCGAATCTGGTTGTCACCCCGCACATTGCATGGGCCGGTGTTAACGCCCGGCAGACACTCATTAATGAACTGGCTGCAAACATCAAGGCCTTTCTCGATGGCAGACCTCGTAATGTAGTAACAGCCCCATGCCATTAACAGCAGACGACATAAAAGAACATCTTGCTGCTATCCGGGCGCGCATGCACCTGGCCGCCAGCCAGGCTGGCCGCTCGGCAAGTGATATTCGCCTCATAGCCATCTCCAAATATATGCCAGCCGAATATGTGCAACATGCAATGTCTGCCGGACAACACTGTTTTGGCGAGAACACCCTGCAAGACGCTCTCACCAAACAGGCACTGATTGATAACCCGGAAAATGAATGGCACTTTATCGGTCATCTGCAAAGCAACAAGGCAAAAATGATACCGGGAAACTTCGATTGGCTGCATACCCTGGACAGCATCAAGCTTGCGTCCCGGCTGTCCGAGAGCGCTCTAGACTCGGCATGTGTGCTCAACACCCTGCTACAGGTCAATATCGCCGGGGACCCTGATAAATTTGGCCTTCCGGTCGACAGCGTACCCCGCTTTATTGATAGCCTGCTAAATGCTGAACTGAAGGGAATCCAGCTATGTGGGCTCATGACCATTGGCCGCCGGGATGCCTCGCTCGATCAGCGTCGCAGTGATTTTTCTGCCCTGCGCGACTTGCGTGACCACTGTTTGACACAATTTGATCTGCCGTTGTTCAAAGAGTTATCCATGGGGATGAGCGGTGATTTTGAAGCGGCCATTGCCGAAGGGGCCACCATGATCAGGGTTGGTAGCGAGATTTTTGGCCAACGGCCTGTTGCTGCACACAGCTCTTCACGGGATTAAGGCGACACACCACGTATCCAACTGTAATTTATATATTTCCAGTGGTATACGAACAATAAGGGGCACACATACAGCCTTCACATCGCGGTGAAATCCAGTACAATGCTGCACCTGCTCTCCCGCGCAAGCCGTCGCGCAAAAATTAAAGAGGATCGCAAATGGTAGCGCTGGACGAAACAGCTTCCTTGTGGGCAATTGGCATACTGGCACTGCTGCTGGGTATCGCACTCGGAGCGATGGTCACCTATAGCATAGTCGCCCGCAACAACCGGACCCATAAGCTACAGCGAGAATTGACGCTGCTTTCCGAACGCTTCACTGACTACCGCGACCAGGTTGGCCAGCACTTCATGCACACCTCCGACCTGGTAAAAGAGATGACCAGGAGTTACCGCGCTGTCTATGAACACCTGGCCACAGGTGCCTACCACTTGTGTGCCGAAGATCCGGAATCACCGGCACTGGGCCATAAGGACAAGGAACAACTTGCTGCGGGAAATTCTGATGATATCGCAGTAGCTGAGGCGGACTACGACGACCTCGCAGAACTCTCCAGCCTCAGGAAAGACATCGACGAATTGCTCGGTGAAGCACCCCGCATATCTGACCTTGATGTCAAGTTTGAAACAACCAAGGATAAAACAGCACAACACTAAACCCTTTTCCTGCCACAGGGTAGCAAGATAACCACGACTTTCGGTAGCGTCTCGGATTGTAACAGGCCGAACAAATTCGGCCCTGCATCAACGTTCCTTGCAAGGCGGAATTTACTTGTGCCTGGCGCTTTAACGGGTATTCCGCCAGGCAGACGTGATACCAAGCGAGCCACTACCCAACTCGCCTGCGTGCGTCGGAATAATGGGATTAAAGATGTTTACCCACAGGTTCCCCTGAAGAACCATAAACTATTTTCCGATTCCTGCGTCCGATCACAGTTTATGTGAAGGACCTGTGTCAGCCTTTACTCCACGGTCTGAAAAAGTGCTTATCCCGGGGAACAGGGCATGGTCAACCAAACTCTGGAAGCTGTCGTTATAGTCACCCTGACCACTTTACAGGGCTGCAGTCTTACAGCGCACACAAACCATTTCACGGCAATTCCGGCAACTGACCCGCATCTCGAGCATTACATTGCATGGATCCCGCAGCATGAGGCTCAAACAGCGACCGTCGCAAAAGCACTGGCGCACATATCACTGGGCAAGGCCAGAGAGCAGGCAATTGCAGAAGTATGCAACGGCACAGATACAGGGATAGGCAAGCTCAATAGCAGTGTCGGCCCCTTCCAGACACGGGCACCTGCATCGGCAGGCGGGTATCCTGCCTGGTATTACCGCATCAGCCAGGAGCCCGAATCACATGGTTGTCAGGGGTCAAACAACCACCGGTTCTATCAGGTACTGCAAGCGAACCTGCCGGTCTGGATACAAATCAAGCCCGCAGAAAACCGGCTCGCCACGGCAGCAAATCAGCCCCAACAAGCATCACCCTGACATCCGTAACAGCGCTGCCTCAAGCGCATCATCAACACTCTCGACAAGATTTCTCAGCGTCTGCTCCTGCAGCACCGATCGGCGGGAAGCATCCATACTGGCCATGACTTCATCAACCGCCTGCAATCGGGTTAAGTGCTGCATGGACACAATTCTGCTCTCCCTGGCTGCACGAATATCCGAAATAACGTCAATCAGACGGATTGTCCCGGTATCGCGCATGGGCAGATATACCGGGGTAGCGCCATTGATTATTTCAATCAGGTAGCCACTATCAACAAGCGCCCTGATGATGCGATGTACTGGCTCACCAGGCAAATCGAGATAATCAGAAAACTGGTCGAGGCTCCAGGCTGCCTTGTCATGAAAATGGTTATAGCCAACCAGATACATAATCTGCAACGCCAGCTGTTCGCGCATACGGTTACTGAGAGCCACTGGATCACGATGTAGCGTCATGTACCGGGGGTGTTGTACAAAATAGGCAATCTGCGAACCAACCAGCAGAATCAACCAGCTCAGATACAGCCATATAAGCAGCAATATCATGATGGCAAAACTGGAATAAATTGCTGCATACCTCGATGATGAAGCTATGAATGCCGCAAAACCCCAGCCAGTTATTTTCCAGATTACGCCTGCGATCACACCGCCGATCAGGGCCGCCTTGAACTGGACACGCGTGTTCGGTATAAAAATATAAATAAGCGTGAATGCCAGACAAACAAGAATATACGGAACCAGCATGCTGCCAAACAGCATCAGCGTGCCAAACGGCTCTATCGCCGCCAGACGGTGTGCGACTTCCATGTTCAGCACGGTTGCCGTGAAACCAACTGCACTGAATATCAATACCGGTCCAATCAGGATGACGCTGAGATAGTTACTGAAACGCTGTGACAAGGCACGCAGATTTTCAATCTGCCAGACAAAGTTAAAAGCCGCCTCAATTTTCTGCAACAGTGCAATGACTGTATAAATCAACAAGGCAAGACCAATCGACCCCAGCACACCAACACGAACATTCTCTACGAAGCTGACAATTCGGTCGGTGATTTCCACGCCACTCGGTCCCAGCGGCGTCAACACATTGTAAAGCAATACTTCGATTTTATTATGTACACCAAAACCCTTGAGCACCGAGAAACTCACGGCCAGCAATGGCACAATCGACAACAGGGTTGTGTAAACAAGGCTCATGGCCCGCAGGTTCAGCTGGCCACCCATCAACTCCCTGAATAACAGATGTAACACCCGCAGCACGAACACCAGCAGCTTGTGCAGACCTGGCAGGTCCCGCAAGTCATCATCCCAGACAAACGTATTCAAGCGTATTAGTTGCTGCTGCATTCCGAGACCCATATTTTCATCCACTTACCGACCCCTTGGCGGGGGTATTGTCAG
>JAQBDO010000175.1:0-2883 GCA_032124375.1 Gammaproteobacteria bacterium | reverse complement strand
TGCTCCTGACTGCGTTGGTGGATGAGGCGGGAGAAGGCGAGGACGGCAGTCAGGGTTTTATAGCCGGAGAGTGTGGTCGTTGCGCCGGCATCTGCCAGGCAGAGTTCACTGCCGCATCGTTTTGCACTGCGTAGCCACGCTAAAGGTATGGGATCAAGCGTTTGCGTATGATGTTCCCATGTATCGATGGAGAGTTCGAGTACCCGTCTTTTCAGTTCATCGGCCGGCGTATCCATGGGCAGGGGTTTACCGAAGGCGACGATGACGTCTCCGCGCAGGCGCGTGTTGCGGATCTCCTGCAGCTTTGCGCTCGAGCGTGAGAAGCGGCTGCCCCAGAGGCCGCGCAAATAGAACGGCAGGATAATGCCTTCCACCCCTTCGACGGTGTGTTCATAACCGTGTTTGAATTCACCCAGCTGGCCACTGCGGCTGATGGTTCCCTCCGGAAACAGGCAGACGACTTCGCCGGCGCGCAGCAGTGCGTTGATCTGTTGCAGCGCCTCTTTACTCTGGCCGGCGGCAATCGGAATAACGCCGAAGAAATCCATGAAGCCTTTCAGATACCAGCGTTGATAGATGGCCCGGTGCATCACAAACCGGACTGGCCGGGGACAGGCGATCTGGATCATCGCCCAGTCAAGCCAGCTGATGTGATTGCCCAGCATCAGCACACCACCGCTGCCGGGCAGGTTTTTAAACCCCAGTACCTTGATGTGATAGGTACTGGAAAACACCCGTGCAATGACATAACGCACCAGTGACTGTGGTAGTTGGTAGATCGTATAGAGCGCGCCTGCCAGTGCTGTGATCGTCAACAGATTGAACAGGCCAATACTGCTGATGCCGAAGATGGCAAATAACACAGTCAAGCCCAGGAATCCCAGCATGACCACGTTCTGTACCCAGTTATTACCGGCCAGCACGGTACCCAGTTGGTCGTCCCGTGCATGGAACTGGATCAGTGCGTTGAGTGGCACGATGAACATCCCGCCACTCACACCCAGCAACAGAAAGTCGAGGATCAGCAGGACAGGTGAGTTTAGTTGCGGCAAGAAAAAGAGCGCCACAACGATACCCAGTGCACCCATCGGGATGAGGCCCGTTTCAATATGGCGCTTCGAGGACTGTCCGGCCAGCAGGGAGCCGATGATGACGCCGAACCCGGAACAGGCCATTATCCCTTGAATGACAACGGTGTTGTTCTCATCCAGGACTTCCTTGGCGAAGGCCGGGAAGGCGGCCACTACGACCTGGGAGATCCCCCAGAATGCGGACAAACCCACAATCGACAGCCAGATGGTTCTGTTTGCCAAAATCTTGTTGAGATTGTCCCGCAGGTAGCCGCCCTTACTGTACTGTTTAACGTCAAAGTGTTGCCCGGCGGCTGCCGCCTCGCGGGCCGGCAGGCGCATGGCAAACATCCATTCCAGTGATGAGCAGGCCACCAATATCCAGCCAAGCGGGGCAATCGCCTGCAGTAATTGCGATTCGTTTTCATAGCGCACCCCGACCAGACCCTGCTCAAAAAACACCGAGAAGGCGAAGGTGCCAGACAGGATGGCCACAATGGTGATTGCCTGTACGATGGCATTGGCGGTGGCCAGTTGCTCCTTGCCGGTCAGTTCCTTGATGTAGCCGTACTTGGCAGGGGAGTAGATGGCGCTTTGCATGGCCAGCAGAAAGGTCATGGCGAAGGAGAAGTGGAACCAGCCAAGGTAGTAGGAGAGGGTGATGAGTAGTGTCAGACCGACGGCAACCGCCGCACTGACTTTCATGATCAGGGGTTTCTGATGTTTGTCTGAAAGATAACCGGCGGGTGAGAACAGCAGTACGAACGGCAGCAATATCAGGCCGTTCACAATGGCCGTCAGGATGATCTGGGTCTGGCCATCATAAATCTTGAAGACGGTATTCTGGATGAGGATCTTGTGTCCCAGATCGACAAAGGCATTCAGGAAGATAATCAGGATGAACGGGATGAAGCCCGTCAGTTTAAACAGTTTGTCCATGGGTTGTAGTCCGCAATTATTCAAGCTGCCTTCGGGAGCAGGCCGTATTCGTGATGTAATCCACCCGGGGCAGGGTGGTTTACCACCTTAAGGTGATATGGAATGCGATGTCGATATATTTGTGTCGGGACAGGAAGACCGGATGGTGGGTCCGGTATGCCCGGGCCGATACTGTAATGTGGCCAGGTCGCCAGGCAGTGTGATTGTCGTTTTGACGACTTCCATGATGGGCGTATCTTGCCACATCATTGGCAACGGCGCGATTCAGAGGTAATTGCATAATCAGGACTCAGCGGGATTTAATTATTGCGGACGACAGGTATTCGCAGCTTACCTGAATACGAATCCTTCGACCGTGCAGAAGTGGGAACAGGGTCAGAAAAAACCGAATGGCCCTTTATTAAAGCTACTGAATCTGGTTGATATGCACGGCCTGGAAGCACTCGCCTGAAGGGTGGTCCCGAAGAAATATTTACTGGTAGCGTTTGCTACTTCCGTGTGAATCGGCATTCAATTCTGACTCGGCCGACTTTCCGTAACTCAGAGGCTTAGCAAACCGATCGGTGCCAAAACCACGCGCTGATTTACAGTCTGGATCTCCAGAATCAGCAGATACTGGACTAATCAGGCATTCCCTAATGCTTGCCGCACGATTAGTAACGACGGATTTTGAAAAGTATAGAATTCATCCCTGAGTTTTTGCTCTTAGGAGAAAAATCATGGGAAGGGGTGATCATTGTACTGAACTAACACGCGAAGAACTCTATGCCCAGGTCTGGGCAGAACCGATGACTAAGCTGGCTCAGCGTTATGGCATGTCAGATCGCGGACTTGCCAAAGTCTGTACACGCATGGGCATCCCGGTTCCAGGTCG
>JAQBDO010000174.1:0-3567 GCA_032124375.1 Gammaproteobacteria bacterium | reverse complement strand
TTGGCCAGCGGAGCCGACAGCATTTCAGCCAGCGCGACACGCTGATAGTGAATGGCATTCTTTAATATCTCGTTCATGCGCACAGTATATACACGGTCACGTTTCAGAGTCATGACCTATCTGTTAAAGATTTATTGGATTACCATGTCGCTCTCCCTTGCTGATCGTAGCAAATCCGGAACACTGTGTGCTGACACGAATAGCGCCTGGTTAACCAGTGAGAGCTATCAGCGGCGTTCAAACACCACCACGCTATGGGCCTGCACGGTACAGGCGGGGTCAAGCTGCACTGACTGATCTGCGGGCCTGATGACATCCAGCGGGGATTGCCCGGCGGTATCGATAGCCAGGTGCCAGTTACCCTCGGCAACCTGTGGTAACGGCATCAGCAGTTCTTTTGCTTGCATGTTCATTATAACCAGCAGATCTTCTTCCCAGCTGTCGACCGCGCCCAGCGTGCAGGCAAGCATCTGTGCGTCAGGGTCTTCCCACAATGGCTGATTGAGACGATCACCGTGCCAGGAGATGTCCGGGAACCAGTGTCCTTCGCGTTCCAGTCCATTGAGAAAACGACTATGCATCAGGCAGGCGTGACGCTTGCGAAATGCAATCATCTGTCGGGTAAAACGCAGCATATCGCTGTTTGTCTCCAGCAGGCTCCAGTTAAACCAGCCGAGTTCATTATTCTGGCACCAGACATTATTATTGCCATGCTGGGTTCGCAGCACCTCGTCACCGGCATTAAGCATGGGTATTCCCTGACTGAGCAACAGGATCGCCATGAAGTTCTTCGCCTGTCGGCGGCGCAGTGCGAGGATTTTCTTGTCATCAGTTGCGCCTTCCGTACCACAGTTCCAGCTGAGCACATTGCTGTTACCGTCACGGTTATCCTCGCCGTTGCCTTCATTGTGTTTTTCGTTGTAGCTCACCATGTCATACAGGGTGAAACCATCATGGCAACTGATGAAATTGATGCTGTTGACAGGCAGGCGGTCATCGTCCTGGTAAAGGTCGCTGTTGCCACTGAAGCGTTGCGCCAGCTCGCCATGTATACCCTTGTCGCCACGCACGAAGCGGCGCACTACGTCGCGGTACTGTCCGTTCCACTCGGACCAGCGAAAACCGGGAAAGTCACCGACCTGGTAAAGACCTGCCGCGTCCCACGCCTCGGCAATAATGCGTGTTTCACTGAGTACATTTGAGAACTCGATATTCCACAATACCGGCGCATGATAGAGCGGTTTGCCATTCTCTCCGCGCGACATCACGCTGGCCAGATCAAAGCGGAAGCCATCCACATGCATCTCCTGCACCCAGTACTCGAGACACTCGAGGATGAATTTCGCCACCAGCGGATGGTTGCAGTTGAAGGTATTTCCGCAACCGGTGTAATCGAGGTAAATGCTGCGGTCATTGGGGTCCAGGTGATAGAAGGTCTCGTTACCGATGCCCTTGAAATTAATCACCGGGCCACCTGCGCCGCCCTCGGCGGTGTGGTTGAAGACCACATCAAGCACCACGCCAATACCCGCCTCATGCAAGGCCTTCACCATATCGCGGAACTCGTTGGCATGGGCGCCGGCATGCGGCGAGACACAATAACCGGGATGCGGACTGAAATAACTGTGGGTGCTGTAACCCCAGAAATTACCAAGCCCCCGCGCCGCCACGCCTGGCGGTACATCCTGGGCATCAAAGGCCATCACCGGGAGCAGCTCAACATGGGTTACACCGAGCTCCATGAGGTAGGGTATCTTCTCGATAACACCCAGAAAGGTGCCCGGCTGACTGACACCGGAACCCGGATGGCGGGTGAAACCGCCCACATGCATTTCGTAAATAATGGTTCTTTCCGGGCGAATGCAGCCCAGCGTTTCATCATCTTCCCAGTCGTATTTATCAGCCTGCACCACGCCGCGCAGGGAAGTAGCCATATTGCTGCCCGGCGCCTCCGCGGCAGCGCGCTGCCACAAACTGTCCGCCACACCGCGTGCCCACGGGTCCAGCAGTACCTTGTCTCGATCAAAACAGAAGCCGGATTGACGCACGTCGTCAGGTCCGTCCATACGCCAGGCATAGTAGGTCCCTGCCGGCAGGTCCGCTACCAGCACATTCCAGAAAAAAAACACCCGCTGCAACCGCGACGCCAGCGGAATAATCTGAAAGGGTTCCTGGCTGTCAGCCGCCGCAAACAACAACAACTCAACATGCGTGGCATGGCGACTGTAGATGGAAAAATTGACACCGCCAGCAACCATTGTGGCGCCTGCAGGATAGCGACTGCCGGGAAGTACCTGGTAGTTCATGATGGCAGTGGCAGTTCAGGTATTGTCATGCCTGCAAGTGTAGCAGGCTCGCCACGCCCGGGCAGCTCTTGCCATTAACCGCTCTGGCGCAGACAACACCCTTGTTCGGCTGAACACGCAGCAACAGTGCGTTGCCTGGCACATGCGCGGACGCAGATGTCGATACAGGGTCAGGGCTTGCCGCTGACAACGGCAGCACGCGTGGCAGTCGGCAGCGACAGTTCCCCGGAGACGGCGCCACGTTGCTGCTCAACCACAGACAGCAACGTGTCAAAGGCCTTGATAAATATTGTCACGCCGTCCTCGAGCAAACGGTCGGTGATATTTTCAAGTGGCATACCCAGCAACCGGATGGTTTCTATAATCTTGCGCGCTGCATCGGCACCCTGGTCAAGACAGCTGGCCGCCACACCATGGTCACGAAAGGCTTCCAGGGTTTCCGGTGGTACCGTGTTGACAGTTTCCGGACCGATCAATTCTTCCACATAACGTACATCGGCAAAGACGGGGTCCTTTACCCCGGTACTCGCCCACAGCAGGCGCTGTGTCGACGCGCCCCTGGCGGTCAGTGCAGCCCAGCGATCACCTGCGAATATTTCCTGGTAAGACTGATAGGCGAGCTTCGCACTGGCAATGGCCACCCGTCCACGCAGCATATTGAGGTCCGTTTCCACATCATGTAACGCACCGCGCGCAATCAACGCATCGACCAGTTTGTCGAACGCGGTATCAATCCGGCTGACAAAAAAACTGGCAACACTGGCCACCGTGGACGGATCATCGCCATTGGCAGCACGCTGATGCAGTGCCTGGACATAGATATTTGCGACGTGTCGGTAGACCGGCAGGGAAAACAGCAAGGTGACATTGATATTGATCCCTTCTGTTAACAAAGTGCCAATCGCCGTCAACCCGGCCGGGGTGGCCGGTACCTTGATCATAACGTTTGGGCGATCCAGTGCCTGCCACAGCCGGCGTGCTTCCCGCACGGTCGCCGCAGCATTGTATGCAAGGTGTGGCGACACCTCCAGGCTGGCATAGCCATCCCGGCGGGCCGTGCGCTCGAACACCGGCCGCAGGCAGTCAGCCGCATCACGAATATCGGCCAGCACCAGTTTCTCGTACGCCTCCAGCGCAGTCAGTCCCTGCATACCCGCCGCCTGCAGGGCCGCAGTATAGGCATCACTACCGGCAACGGCCTTTGCAAAAATGGCCGGATTGGAAGTCACTCCCTTTATGCCGTCATCGCGGATGAGTCGCT
>JAQBDO010000173.1:0-4228 GCA_032124375.1 Gammaproteobacteria bacterium | reverse complement strand
ATTGAGCACAACATGGCGTCTCCGCTTGACCAGAAATTTTTTCAGCGCCAGTCCTGGACCTTCCGGCTGGATCCGGATGACCGCGAGTCTTTCAGGCGGGCCATGCGAAAAATGCTGGAAGACTACAAAGCCGGCGCCGAGGCCGGCATCAAGCCCTGGGAACGCGAATTGTACGGCGAGGATCTGCTGACGGCGGGCGTTGGTTTCTACTATTTCGAGGATGCCGGACCTCTGTAAAAGCCATAATGGCAATCTGACTTTTGTCGACACGCATCAGGGATTTAGGAATATTATATGTGCTGTACTAAATGCGGTGCAGCGACCAGTTCTTTTCGCTGCGCAGCTTGGTTCATCGGCACATCTATCGAGACGCAAATAGCATGCTCCCCCGGACTGAACACCCCTTCAGGCGGCCCGCAGCAAAATCAGTACATATGTCACGGGGTTTTGAATCCTGGAGTCGCCTGTTATGCAGTTGCCTCGTATTACTTGTGATGAGTGGTTGCTCGTCCTATGGCGTCATTCATAATCAGCCAGCCACTAAAACCGACGCAGGACAACCTTATTCGGTAAAGACCTGGGCGCAGTCCAAGGAAGCAGCGGATTTTGTATTTATCCTGAACTTCTCCGGTGGCGGAACACGCGCAGCGGCCATGGCATATGGCGTGCTCGAGGAATTGCGCGATACACCGGTGACCGTTGATGGTAAACAAGGCCGGTTGCTTGACGAAGTAACGCACATCAGTTCGGTATCCGGGGGCAGCTTCGCCTCAGCCTACTACGGCCTTTACGGTGACAGGATTTTTGACGATTTCGAAAATGAGTTCCTGCTCAGGAATGTTCAGGGTCATCTCACCGGGAGCCTTCTCAACCCTTTCCATTGGTTCAGCCGTAAAGGGCGAACAGAACGGTCTGCCGTGTACTACAACAAGATTCTGTTTCACGATGCGACCTTCGCCGACATGATGCAACCGGGTCGTCCCATGATCATCATCAATGCCTCTGACCTGGCCTACGGCGTTCGATTCTCATTTATACAGGATTACTTCAACCTGCTGTGTTCTGATGTTCGTGAGTATCCGGTGGCCTGGGCCGTAACTGCATCATCGGCAGTGCCCGTGGTATTTAACCCTATAGTGTTGAAGAACTATCCGGGTTGCCCCGAACTTCAGGTGTCACCCCAGGTCACTGAACTGGCAAAACAAAATGATGAATTGGCCCAGATGTTGACGGGTTTGGAATCGTACAAAGACAAGGAAAACCGCGAATTCATTCACTTCGTCGATGGCGGCATCACCGATAACATGGGCTTGCGCGCCATGACCGATGTCGTGACCGTATCGGGTGGACCCGCGCAGTTTATCAATAAGGCGCAAAGAAAAATTCCGAGCTATATCGTGGTCCTGTCAGTCAATGCATCCACCGAGAAGCGGCCGGATATGAACAAGAGCGCCAAGCAACCGTCCATGCTGACTTCCATGAACGCCATGACCGATATCCAGTTGCACCGCTATAACGCGGCTACCGTGGATCAGGTCAGAAACAATCTTGCAAACTGGTCGGCACAGCTGTCAACACCCGAGCACGAGGTAAAAACCTATTTCATAGACGTGAGTTTCGATCAGGTTCCCGACCCGCAATTGAAGTATTTTTTGAACAAGGTTCCCACTTCGTTCAGCCTGACGGCGGAGCAAGTTGACGCCTTGATCAAAAGCGCAAGAGAACTGGTGCGTGCCGACCCGGAATACCAGCTGTTGTTGAAGGATCTTACCCAGCCCTAACGCTGCGTTGGTGACGGCCGGAACCAGAAGCAGCCTGCGTGAGCGCCGGGGCTCAGCTGCTCTGCGAAGCAGAGTCCGACTGAAGCGATTTGTTAGACGTGAGCCGACGCACTGTTCGCTTCGGCTTGGTCTTGGAAAGCTCGTGGTTATTTTGTAGATTCATCCAGAACTCAGGGGTCGTTCCAAATGCTGCAGATAAAAGCCAAGCCGTATCTGGGGTCACGCCGCGCTTCCCGCGTACAAGTTCGTTGATGCGCTGAATGGGTACACCAAGGTGCATGGCGAGACCTTTCTGAGTTTGTCCCAGAGGATTCAGAAACTCGTGAAGAAGTATTTCCCCAGGGTGTGTAACGGTTCTATTTTGCGGCAACATATTCAAGCCTCAGTGATAATCAATAATTTCCAGGTCATGGGCCTCGTGAGCTTCCCAGCGAAAAATGATTCGCCATTGATCGTTGACCCGAATGCTGTGAAACCCTTTAAGGTTTCCACTCAATGTTTCAAGACGGTTTCCCGGTGGAGTGCGTAAATCGTTCAACTCCACAGCAGCGTGAATCATGTCCATCTTACGAAGTGCAGAGTCTCTTACATCGGGTGGTATTCGACGTACGCGGCTACTTGCACGACCGTGGTATAGATCCTCTGTTCTGCGGTCTTTGAACGAGGCTATCATTTACATATGTTAACGGATACACGGTATCCATGCAATATCATTACGCCCAACGTATTCATCAAGAGGCGCATGCGCAGCAGACGTCCGGTGAAGCCAGTTTGCTGGCGGAACGAACTTGAACGTATTGCTATATGAAAAAATGCGCTGGCCAGGGACGGTGTCAAGGAATGGGAGGCCTTCTATCGGTTGCGCCATCGCGGGCATGGCCCGCTCCAACAACAAAATGGCGCCCTCGACACGATTCGAACGTGTGACCTATCGCTTAGGAGGCGATTGCTCTATCCTCTGAGCTACGAGGGCGAACGAAGAATTATAGCAGTTGCTATTTTAGTGATCAGTAAACAATTTCGGATGAACCGCCAAGACAACTCGTCATGATGGACTGCCCCCGGCCCGGCATTGTTTAAAGTCTGTCCCTGTCGGGGTAAATCACCTCCCAGTCAAGGGCCATATCAACCACCAGCCAGCCTTTCTGATCTGCCTCATCAAGACCCCTGTCCAGGCGACCCTCTGATGACTCGCGATCATACGACCATTCCCTTTTCGCATCAGTATGATGCACCAGCAATCCCAAACGAGCGCCGTCTCCGCCGGTTGTCCACTCCAGCATCTCAAAATCACCGTCTGAATTGCCGACTGCCAGAATCGGCCGCCGTCCAATAAAGCGGTTGATTGCTACCGGTTTGCCACCCTTGTCATTAAGGAAATGCATTTCCGGCTCGCGGACAATAACCGGTTGGCCTTCACGTACCTCATATTGGGTCTCGAAACTACTTCCAACTACCTGATCGGGTGGGATGCCGTACACTGCTTCAGTCCAGGGCCGCATAAACTCCATGCCGCCACCGGAGACAATAAATACCTTGAAATCATTTGCTTTCAAGTAGTCGATTAATTCCAGCATGGGTTGATAGACCATTTGTGTGTAGGGTTTGCCGGTTGTGGGATGCTTTGCGTTTGCCGCCCAGTCATTGACTATAATTTTAAATTCTTCAGTGGTCATACCGGCTTGTGTCGCCATGGCCAGCTTTACCAATCCATCAGTGCCTGCTGCTTTAAGTGATGCCCAGTCGCTTTCAAGCACGGCCTGGAATGGTTGGGTTGTACTCCATTCCGGATGATCAGCAGCCATCAATGTAACCTGCCGTAGAATAAACATCAGTTGGAAGTAGGTGGGTTTTTCACTCCAAAGCGTGCCGTCGTTGTCAAAGGTGGCGATACGTTCATTCGCAGGTACAAAGGTAATGCTATTGCTGTCTGTTACCTCGGCGACGAATTCTATAATGCGCTGTTTCGAAGCCCCGCTGCTCCAGGAGGGCAGCGGGTCCGGAGCGGGTGGGTTGGCTGCACAGGCCGTTAATAACAGGACAAAAACCAGATTTGTCAGCCCGATTAAAACGTGCCTGGTTTGATTCATTTTATTCATCCGCTTCCTGAGATACCTGGATCAGAATTTGTGCCCGCCCGCGAGAACCCTTCGGGTGGGTTTGAACAAGGGCTTCTCGTAGCGTTCGGCCAGGTACTCAAGCCCGTCGATCAGGTCGAGTTTTGAAATGCTCCGGCCGATCCCGATGGGCCCGATGGGTGTTCCCGATGAATTGAGAATCGCCAGTTCTACATCGTCGAGAGAATCGACCACTCCTTCCTGGACCAACTTGGTTGCCTCGTTGATCTGCAGGAAGAAGGGCCACAGGAAATTGAAGCGATTTGTGGCTTTCGAAAGATCTATTTCCGGTCGCTTGCCATTAACCCATGTGAAATATCCCTGCCCGGT
>JAQBDO010000172.1:0-6227 GCA_032124375.1 Gammaproteobacteria bacterium | reverse complement strand
CCGAGGGGGGGTTTCTCAAAATACCGCAGACCCACCAGATGCGGGGTCACCCAGTCGCCTGTCGCCAGCATCTCGCGAGGAATTTCCCCATAACGGGTTTCATCCGGGATCATCAGCGGCCGGTAACCCAGTGGAAGGATGTAAAGGATCAGGTATAGCAGCAGCAATCCGCCCGGGATGAGGATGGCGGGATTCCGATACCAGTGCAGTGCCGTCGTGGCGGGGACGTGGGTGCAAGATCGATCGGCACGGTTATTCATTGATGAACCTGTGGAGTTTGCAGACAAACGTCACCTTCGCGGCCGGCAACAGGGCCGGACTCGATTGCGCCGGCAGGGAGTTGATCCAGGGATGGCAGCAGGTGCCCCAGGGGTACGAAGCGGACCTGTTTTTTCTCGGCCAGCTCCAGGAATTCGGTGAATAAAGCACTGCGCGCGATACCCTCGACTTCGGCATGAATGGTCAGGATATTCAAGCCAGCTGGTACCAGCATCGACAGCAGCTTTTCGTTGTAGTTTTCATCGGCCAGACCATCGCGGCCGATCAATTCGTCATAGCTGGGCAAGGTGACCGGTATCTGCGGTGTGCATTCCACACCATCAATCACGGGTTTGAATATGGATTTTCCGCGGCAGTCGCTGTTGTAACGAAAACGAAAGGCATTCTTTTCCAGCAATACGGCACCGTTGCATTTCCAGCCGGCCGCTGCTGAGCAATCTACGCGCCGCCCCAGTATCTCCTCGAGGGCATCCATGCCGCGCTGAATATCCTGGTGTATCTGTGCCGCAGTCATGCGCTGCATTTGCGCCTGCCAGCGGTGATGGTCCCAGGCATGCAGCCCCACTTCATGTCCGCTGTGGTCAGCAGCGCGAATGACATCGGCCGTCGTTTTTCCAATTAGCGCGCCCGGCCAGAATGTTCCCCGCAGCAGAATATCCCAGCCGTAAAGACTGGCTGCTTTTGAGCGCAGCATTTTGATGAGGAATCCGGGTTTCAACAAGCGCCATAAATGGCGTCCCATATTGTCGGGTCCTACCGAGAAAAAGAAGGTTGCCTGGATGTTTCTCGCGGCGAAAATCTCCAGCAATCGGGGCACGCCATCGCGTGTGCCTCGCAGGGTATCGACATCAACCCGTAAGCCAACGGTATAGTCACCCGCTGGATTCACGGGGTGCTGTCAGTATGCGCCGTGCCATTGGCCGAGCCGGTAAGACTGGCGGCTGCTGCTGTCAGGTCATGCGACGCTACATAGTCCCGCAGAAAATAATCCAGCGTGGAGGCGATGGATTCAGTCATTGGTATGCCAGGCTCCCAGCCAAGCAGGCGGCGGGCATTGTCAATACTGGGACGACGATGCTGAACATCCTGGTAACCCTCACCGTAATATTGACGACTCTCTGTGATGTGCATACCTGCGAAGGGTGGAAACAGCTTGCGTAGCGGGTGGGCCTCGAATTGCTCGAGCAAGGTCTCGGCGAGCTGACGAATACTGGCCTCATTATCAGGGTTACCGATATTAATAATCTCCCCGTCGCAGGCGCCACCCTCGTTTTCAATAATGCGGAACAGACATTCCACGCCATCGGCGACATCGGTAAAACAGCGCTTTTGCTCGCCGCCATCGATCAGCTGGATCGGTGTGCCTTCGACGAGATTGAGGATCAGTTGTGTAATCGCCCGGGAGCTGCCGATGCGTGCAGATTCCAGTGTATCCAGACGCGGCCCGACCCAGTTAAATGGCCGAAACAGGGTGAACTTGAGCGCACCTGATTTGCCATAGGCCCAAATCACCCGATCGAGCAGTTGTTTGCTGCAGGAATAGATCCAGCGTTGTTTGTTGATCGGTCCGAGAATCAGGCGTGACGTGTCTTCATCGAAGAACGGTTCGTCACACATGCCGTAGACCTCGGAGGTCGACGGAAACAGGATGCGCTTGTCATACTTCACACAGTAACGGACGATGCGCAGATTCTCCTCAAAATCCAGTTCGAACACCCTTAACGGGTTGCGCGTGTACTCAATAGGTGTAGCGATGGCCACCAGTGGCAGGACCACATCGCATTTCTTGACGTGGTATTCGATCCACTCGCGATGGATGGAAATGTCACCCTCATGGAAATAGAAATCAGGTGTGTCGCGAAATCGCTCAATGGCATTGTCATTGAGATCCATGCCATGCACTTCATAACTGCCGTCCGCGAGCAGCCGCTCTGACAGGGCGTTGCCAATAAAGCCGTTAACACCGAGAATCAGTACGCGGGTTTTCCGGGTAGCCTGAACGCGGCGGGTGACCGCCGATCCGAGCTGCACACCCGGCACGATATTCTCATCCGCTGCGAACTGCGGACCTTTGGTGGGAAGACCGTCCTCTGCCTGCGCAACGCTTATTTCCAGCGCCCCGTCACCGCAGGCGATAACCAGAGGGGTGCTGGACAATACTGTGCCCGGCGCCGTTTCTTCTGCCGGGGCTGCTACCGGTCTGGCCGACCAGATGGTCAGCCTGGTGTGTTTACGAAACGTGAAGGCCCCCGGGTAAGGCCGGGTGACCGCGCGAATCAGGTTGTAGATGTCATGGCTGGAGCGCCCCCAGTCAATCTTGCCATCGGCGGGCGTGCGCCGGCCAAAGTACGTCGCTGCACTGTGATTTTGCGGTGTCCTCGGCGCGCTGCCGGCTTTTAACGAGGGCAGGTATTCGTCCAGCATCTCACCGGCGGTTTGTACCATCCTTGTATTTAATGTCGAGGCGGTGTCGTCGTCCAGAATGGACACCTGCTGTTGACAGACAATGTCACCGGCGTCCGCTTTTTCCGTCATGTAGTGCAGGGTGACACCTGATTCCCGTTCGCCATTAACCAGCACCCAGTTGATGGGTGCTCGGCCCCGGTACCTGGGCAGCAGGGACCCGTGCAGATTCAGGCAACCCGCGCGGGGGATATCGAGGATTGCCGGTTTGATGATGTCGCGGTAGTAGAAGGAAAACAGGAAATCAGGCTGCAGGGAACGGATCTTCTCTACCCACTTGGGATGGTTGATGTCATCCGGCGCATATACCGGAATGTCCAGTTCCATGGCCAACTCCGCAACCGAGTCGAACCAGATTGCTTCCCCGGGATCATCGGTGTGGGTGAATATCGCCTGGATCTCGAATCCGTTGCGCTGCAAGGCCCGAATTCCGGCACAGCCCATGTTGTGGTAAGCAATGACAACCGTCTTCATGTTTGACTCCGAATTTATTTGTTGCTAATGGATTCCATGCCACCGTTGTCTGGCTGCGGGCTGTATTCCGGTGTATGGCCTACCCGCTTTTTAATAAAGTAGCGGGGGCGGGCGCGGACATCATTGTAGATGCGGCCGATGTATTCACCCATTAGCCCGATGGCCAGCAGTTGCGCGCCGACGAAGACAAATAATACGGCAAAAATGGTGAACACACCTTCGGCAGCCCACTCCGCGCCAAACAGCAGACGTGATGTCAGCAGCAGGATACTGAACGCAAATCCGCCCAGTGAGATGAGGCCGCCGACGATACTGAGCAGACGCAGCGGGAAGGTGGTCATGCTGGTAAGCAGATCGAACTGCAGATTAATCAGCTTCCAGAGGTTGTATTTGGACTCATCGCTGGTCCTTTCCGCATGGGCAACCTCAACCTCGCCGGTCTTGTCGGCGAAGGAGTTGGCAAGTACCGGGATAAAGGTGCTGCGCTCATGGCATTGCAGCATCGCATCCACGATGGAACGGCGATAGGCGCGTAACATACAGCCGTAGTCATGCATTATCACGCCGGTGGCCTGTTGCACCGCCTTGTTAATCAGTCGGGAAGAAAACCGGCGAAACATTGAATCCTGACGGTTTTTTCGTATGCTGCCCACCACGTCGCAACCGGCCTCAATGGGCACCAGCAACTTTGGAATTTCCTCTGGCGGATTCTGCAGGTCGGCATCGAGCGTCACCACCACCACTTCGCCACGCGACTCGGCCAGTCCCGCCATGACTGCGGCATGCTGGCCGTAGTTGCGGTTGAGCAGTACACCGATCAGCCGGCCCGGGTTCTTATTCGCGGCTGCGGTAATTATCGTCGCCGAGGCGTCACGGCTGCCGTCGTCCACCAGGATGATCTCAAAGGGTTTTTCCAGTTGGTTGCAGACCGCCAGACAACGGCGGATCAACTCGGGCAGGTTTTCCTGTTCATTGAAAACCGGGATGACCAGTGAGAGCCAGGGGGCGGTCATTGTTTGTTCTCCGTCAATATGGATTTGATCGCGGTCACCACGCGGTGGGCGTCGGCATCGTGCATGTCCGGAAACAGCGGCAGGGAACAGATGCGCTCGGTGTTCCATTCAGTATTCGGCAGGCTTCCCGGCAATGCCGGCATTTTTTCGCGATAGTATTTCTGTGTGTGCACGGCGCGGAAATGCAGCCCGCTACCGATGCCCCGTTGTTTGAGCGCCAGCATGAAGTCGTCCCGACTCATGCGGGCCTTTTCAATATTCAGGCGGATGATGAATAGATGCCAGGCGTGATTGAACGGATAAGCGGGGGATTCCAGTGGCGTCACTTCGTCCACATCGGCAAGCAATTGATAATAGATTGCTGCCAGATCGGCACGCCGTTGATTAATGGTCTTGAGCCTCGACAACTGGCTGATGCCAAGCGCCGCATTCATGTCCGGCAGGTTGTACTTGAAGCCGGGTTCCTGCACCTCTGCCTGGGGTGCCCGCCCCAGGGTTTCCCGGTCGAAGGCGTCAACGCCCAGACCGTGAAACTTGAGCCGCCTGATACGTTCGGCAAGTTGCCCGTCATCTGTGCAGAACATGCCCCCTTCACCGGTCGTGATGTTCTTGATGGGGTGCATTGAAAAGATGGCGGTCCCGCTTTGCCCGATCGGGTTGCCGCGATAGCTGCTGCCAATGGCATGCGCGGCATCTTCCACCAGCGGCAGGCCGTGCTGTTCGGCCAATGCCCGCAAGGGATCGAGATCAAGTGCTGCGCCGGCAAAATGTACCGGCACGAGCAAACGCGTGCGGGCGTTAATCAGGGGTTCAATCTGCCGGGCAGACGTCATGAGTGTGTCCCGCTCGACATCCACGAAAACCGGCTTGGCACCGGCCAGTGTAATCAGATTGACGCTGGAAACCCAGGTCATGGAGGGCGTTATCACCTCGTCCCCGGGACCGATGCCGAGTGCCTGCAGCAATAGATGCATCCCGGCTGTTGCGGACGAGAGGGCAACCGCGTTTTCACAGCCCACGGTTTCACAAAAACGTTGTTCAAGTTCAGCGGTCACGGGGCCGGTTGTAATCCAGCCGGAGCGCAGCACACTGACGACCGCATCAATATCCGCTTCGTTTATGCTGGGGCTGGAAAAAGGCAAAAACTCCCCGGATGATTCAATTCGCTTGTTCATAAAATGCTGTCGTGTCCTCTATGGAGTCGAGCATGACGAACTGTGATCCAGATTTTAACCGGGGATTGGAACAGACTGTCGCAATGCTTCTTCCACGCGTAACTATACAGCGGAGCAGCCATGCCTGTAAGAGATAGTTGCCACTTCAGCCGCTGAAGGTCATCCCGAATGATTGGCCTTCGGTGCTGGTGCGCTACCGCCTCACGACCCGGTATCCGGTGTTGACAGGCCTGATTCATCACGCCCATAGCTACCGTGGTTTGAATGCAGGCGTCTGCAAATCGGGTGAAGGGCTCAGCGGAGCCGGGCAGGGCCAAGACGATGGGGATGGTAACAACACCGGGAGCGGGTATAACAACCGTGAACTGCGGGTATGCCAGGCTCCAGGCTCCGGGTGGCCGTCCGTTGTTGTTACCAGGTGGCAACCGTAGTTGAGCGTTCGGTCAAGGCCAGGCCGGTTCAGGTCTCCTAACACAATGTATTTGTTATGGTTATTGTTATTCTCGGGGGTGGGTGTCTTATATATAGTGTGCCGGATATAAATCAGGCGGTGGAAAGCACCCCGGTACAGCTAATGAAGCAGGCAGCAACTGTTCACCTTCTTCCCTGAGACGGGCCCCGCTATCGATGCTGTTGGGCTGCGCCACTGCGGCGAATAAATTTTTCGCATTCCGGTGTGTTTTCGTTAAGCTCACCGCTGGTTGGAATACAGGGAGATGTCCGTTGCTTGAAATGATTGCACGCCTGTCTTGGCGCACTATTTGCTGGATTGAACTGACCCTGTTCACACTGCTTTTATATCTATTGTCCTATTTGCCTCGCG
>JAQBDO010000171.1:0-2616 GCA_032124375.1 Gammaproteobacteria bacterium | reverse complement strand
GACATTATCCAGCGCCACAAAAGGGCCTGCAGGGGTGTCGAACAGCATCGACACGTGATCAATATTCAGATGTTTTTCAGACATTATTCACTCCAGCTATATTTTTCATTGGGTATTGGCGCTAGCACTCTTTCAACCTGAAAATAACGTATGCTGAACTGTCTTAAACTGAACACCGGATTTATTTGATAGCCGTCTTTACCAGATTGAGGCAGTACTAGCGCAGCACGGCATCCTTGTCCCAGGACATGCGGCGTTGCAGCATCAACATGCCGCGATCAAGCAGAAAGCCGATAATTCCGATAGTAAACACCGCTACCATAATGCGGCCCAGTGAATTGGAACTGCCGTTCTGGAATTCATCCCAGACAAATTTTCCCAGCCCCGGATTTTGTGCCAGCATCTCGGCGGCTATCAGCACCATCCAGCCAATGCTCAGGCTCAGACGCATGCCGGTAAAGATCATCGGAATGGCGGAGGGCAAGGCAATCTTCCACACGGTGGTAAACCAGCCAAGGCGCAGCACCTTGCCGACATTCACCAGGTCACGGTCCATGGATGACACACCGACCGCCGTGTTGATCAGGGTCGGCCACAAACAACACAACGTTACCGTGATCGCCGAGGTCACGTAGGACTTGGAAAACAGCGGCTCATCCGTGACATACACGGCACTGACAATGATGGTCACAATCGGTAACCACGCCAGCGGTGAGACCGGTTTGAAAATTTGTACCAGCGGATTGATCGCGCGGTAAACATTGTTGCTCAGTCCGGTCAATACACCCAGCGGAACCGCAATGACTGTCGCCAGCAGAAAGCCGCTGAAAACCGTTAACAGGCTGGTAATGATCTGGTCAAAAAAGGTTGGCTTGCCGGTATAGGGCCGTATGCCGACGCTTGCATCCGGCTCCTCTGCCAGCCGCTCCTCATTACGCTTTTGCTGGCGCTCATAAAAGGCAATCTCTTTCTGACGTTCGGCACGGTGTTCCTCGACCAGGTTCGCCGCCTGGCCCCATACGGCGATGGGGCCGGGAAGCTGCCCCAGCGATGTCTCAATTCGTGCAGCTGCATAACTCCATAGTCCCAGAAACAGGACAAAGGCAAGCAGCGGCAGCACAAAAACCCTGGCGGCTTCCTGATAATCCTGTCGCTGAAATGTTTTCAGGGTTTCCGTAGTCATGATTTTTTCTCTCGAGCATCTTTTGTAAAAAGGGCCCGCACCGAGGAGGATGTGCGGGCCAAGGTCTTCCCGGAGGTAAACTTTAGTTAACCTTGTCGTTGCCCTTCAGACCGATCGGGAACTGTTCAAGGTAGGCATTGGGTTTGGTACCGTCGTATGCGATGTCATCGATAAACTCTGTTTGCGTGGGACGAAAACCGCTCTCCGTGTCAAAATCCGGAAAGTCGGCCGCCTGCGCCTTGCCTTCTGCAATCAGCTCTTTTGCAGCCTCGGCATACAGGTCCGGACGGTAGACCTGTTTCGCCATAGACATGTACCAGCTATCCGGCTTTTGTTCCGCTATCTGACCCCAGCGACGCATCTGGGTCAGGTACCAGACCGCATCGGAGTAATACGGGTAAGTGGCGTTGTAACGAAAGAAGACGTTGAAATCCGGCACCGAACGCTTGTCGCCTTTTTCATACTCAAAGGTACCGGTCATGCTGTTGGCGAGCACTTCGTAATCGGCGCCGACGTACTCCGGCCGCGACATGATCTTTGCTGCCTCCTTGCGGTTTTCAAGGCCACCCGAATCCAGCCACATGGCCGCACGTATCAGTGCCTTTAGTACCGCCCTGTGCGTGTTCGGATTCTTGTCGGCCCAGGCCTGCGAAACGCCGAAGACCTTCTCCGGATTGTCCTTCCAGATTTCATAGTCGGTGATCACCGGCACACCTATGCCTTTGAACACGGCCTGCTGATTCCACGGCTCACCCACGCAATAGCCGTAGATCGTGCCGGCTTCCATGGTTGATGGCATCTGCGGGGGCGGCGTGACTGACAACAATGCGTCAGCATCGAGCTGGCCGGTAATATCATCCTTCTCCGGGGCGTAATATCCGGGGTGGATGCCACCGGCTGCAAGCCAGTAGCGTAATTCGTAGTTATGAGTCGATACCGGGAACACCATGCCCATCTTGAAAGGCTTGCCTTCCTTAATAAATTTATCCACCACCGGCTTCAGATAATCCGCCTTGATCGGGTGTACCGGCTTGCCGTCCTTGTGCGGCACATGCGGCTTCATCTGTTCCCAGATGCTGTTGGAAACCGTAATGGCGTTGCCATTCAGGTCCATGCTGAACGCGGTAATAATATCCGCCCTGGTACCAAAACCGATGGTTGCACCCAACGGCTGGCCGGCGAGCATATGCGCACCGTCCAGCTCGCCATCAATCACGCGGTCCAGCAGCACCTTCCAGTTGGCCTGTGCCTCCAGCGTGACATACAGGCCCTCGTCCTCGAAATATCCTTTCTCGTAGGCAATCGCCAATGGCGCCATGTCCGTCAGTTTGATAAATCCGAATTTCAGGTCTTCCTTTTCCAGTTTCCCCGCCAGGGCCGTTGCTGGCGCACCGATCATGAGGCCCAGTACGCCAGCTGCCATCACAAGCTGC
>JAQBDO010000170.1:0-5244 GCA_032124375.1 Gammaproteobacteria bacterium | reverse complement strand
ACCGCCGACTGGCCCGGCCAGCCCGCAACGGCATGGTAGCGGCTCAACACCCGCTTCACATTACCATCCAGAATCGCATGATACTGGCCGCATGCCAATGACAGAATCGCACCGGCTGTTGACGGCCCTACACCCGGCAAGGCGACGACCGCAGCAAATGTCTCGGGGAAAATGCCATTAAATTCTTTAACCAGCTGCTGTGCAGCAGCATGCAGGTGCCGTGCACGCGCGTAATACCCCAGCCCGGACCAGTAATGCAGCACCTGATCCGCTGCAGCGTGCGCCAGTGACTGAATATCCGGGAAACGTTCCATGAAGCGTTCATAGTAGGGAATGACCGTCGCGACCTGTGTTTGCTGCAGCATGATTTCAGACACCCACACCCGGTAGGGTGTCGGCTGCACCTGCCAGGGCAGGTGCTTGCGCCCGGATAGCTGATACCACGCCAGCACAGCGCCACTGAAATCAGGAACACTCATGGTATCAGCGCCCGGCAACTGTTAGCTCTATATACATCGCGCTCTCTGCCACTTCATTGACAAGTTTCTTTTCAATCAACCAGGGACCAATGACCGGCGGCACCCAGAAGTCCGGCTCAAACACTTCGGTAAAATGCAGCACCGTGCCATCACCGTCAGGCATCAACTCCCAGCGGGCCAACCCGCCACGAAAATCTCCGGCACCCGGCACCATCGTGGCCACCAGCGTGCGAGCATCGACCAGAGTAACATCCTGCACCTGCTCCACCCGTTTACAAAACACCAGAATACACACCCTGATCACGCTGCGAACGCGCTGCCTGCCGGCATCCTCTGATACAAGCACCTGGCTCTCCTCGATTGCGGGATTGATGGCAGAGAGGTTGTTGAAATCGGTAATCGCTTGATACACAACAGCCAGTGGCGCATCTACACGGGCGGTAATTGACAAGCGGTAGACGACGCCGTCATGCGTCACCTTCGAATCCAGTATCTCCCCTGCTGGCAGGACACACGGAAGCAGTAGCAGGATGACAAATAACCGGCTTAGTCGGGGACTGAACAAGACCGGCTGCTCAGGCACACCCGACAACAACGTATACCGGCACAGGCGCTATTTAAAAATGTCCTTTAACAGCTTGTCTGCCACACCATCACCAAGTTTTTTCTGCAGCTTCTTTTTCTCTTTCTCGACTTTCTTCTCCACTTCGGCCTTCGCCGCATCACCCAGCACTGCCGCCAGGTCAGGGGCATACGTCGGTTTACTGAAGGTCCCGCCGACATGCACCGGAATCGACAGCCCCTTAAGCTCCGCTACATCGGCACCCCCCTGTCCTTCCAGGGTACCCACAAACTTGGTCGCCAGGGTGTAGTCAATGGTTTCTTTCGGCAAGCTGACGTCACCGGCCCCGGTAATACGCAGCAGTGGTGACATCATCAACAGGTCCTTGTTATTCACGTTACCGTTACTGACGACCACGGTGCCTTTCATCAGGGCAAAATCCGTCTGATTTTCTTCGCTCTGCGCGGGCGCCGGCTGTCCCTTGATCTTCGCCTGGGCACTGCGAATCAGTGACGCGACATTCACTCCCTTGACGGCACCATCGGTAAACTCAAATCCCGCCGTGCCGTTTAATGTCTTGTTTATCTGTTCGGATGACAGACCGGTACCGGTCAAATTCGCATTGACGCTGGCAATACCCAGCAACTGCTCCTTACCCGTCAAATCCATTAGCAACGGCCCGGCCTGTACCCCGGTCAGTTTTTCGTTGACTGAAAAACTCGGCGTATCCTTGCGGACATCCAGCGTTACATCAGCCTGCACTGCACCGCTGTAAAGGTTCGCAGCGAACTGACTGATTTTCAGTACACCGTCTTTCGCCTTGATCTCGATTTCAATATCACTGGAGCGCAGATTAAAGGCCTGCAGTCGACCGATACCCAGGCGTCCGTTTACATTCAGGCCGCGCAGCGCATCCAGCGGCAGCGCGTCACTCGCCGCCGTTGAGGTTGCCGCCGCCTTGCTATCGCCATTCTTCGGGGCAGCACTATCCCGGGTTTCCGGCGGCAGATAACGGTCCAGATTAAACTGGTCCAGCGTGGCAGTGAAGCTGATGGCCGGCGCATCAAAAGAATCGACCCGCGCAGCGCCTTGCAGCGTGGAATCATCCAGATGCAGCGTCAGCGCCGTGGCCGCGACATGCTGTAGCGATGCATCCCATGTCAGGGTTGCGTCCGCCTTCTCGAGTACCGCCTTGTCTGCTGTAGGCGGATTCTCCTGTCCCAGCTCAGCCAACAGCTTGCGCGGCGAAAATTCGGCGATTTTCAGTACGCCATTAAAACGCGGGGCGTCACCACTGATCGCCACGCCATCAACGTTACCACTGATGTTCAGACCCTTGGACACCAGTTTGATATCAGGCAACGACAAGGTCTGCGCTGCCAGATCAAGCCTGACGTCAGTCGTCAGCGTCGCGTCCAGGGCTCCACCGGGGACACCTTCACCCTTCAGCTGCAGTCCCAGCATCCCCGCAGTCACGCTAATGGCTTCCAGCCCGTCCGTAATCAGAATGTCGCCACTTAGTTCGATACGTCCATTGACCGGCGGCTGCGTTGCTGCCACTTCAAAGCGCAACTCCAGCTTGAAGGCTTCACCCGGTTCGATAGCACCGGTGGTAAAAGACAACGCATTAATTTCATAACGGGAATCGGTAGAACGGTCATCCCAGAGTAATTGCGCATCGCTGACTTCTATGCCGCCAATCGCCAGGCGATCCAGCGGGCTGGCTGCTGAGTCAGCACCGGCCGCGCCACTGCCATCTGCCTGCTTCTCCGGCTTGTCTTCTTTCTCAAGTCGCGCCGTGATATCAGCCCAGTTGCTCTGCCCCTGCTTGTCCTTGCCAAGATTCAGCCGCAGACCGCTCAGCCTGAGCGTATCCACCTCCAGCTGTTTGCGTAACAGCGGCAACAATTTAACCCGCACCTGTACGGCTTCCATCCGTGCCATATAGGGTTCTTCAAAACCAGCCGCATTACTTATCTGTGTCGGGCCAATATCCAGGCCCAGCCAGGGAAATACAGACAGCGAGATATCACCTTCAATCGACAGAATTCGCCCGGTCTGTTTCTCAACGGTTGCAGCAATGTCTTGCTTGTAGTCGTTGGGATCAACGACCATCGGCAGCACGATGACAGCGACCACAACGATCACTACCAGCAACGCTGCCAGGCCGAGAATAATTTTCAGTAATTTGCCCATGAGCTTTCCTTGATGACCAACACTATTAACCCCGATTGTGGCACGACAATCGGGACGAGATCCGCCCTGCATATCAACCAGCGTAGTGTGGCCTACAGACACCCATAAAAAAAGGGGTATGCGGTTTTATCCGCACACCCCTTCTGTCCAAACCGCCCCGATCAGGGGCCGCTGAAGGCTTTTACTGGGGGTACTTACGCACCTGTGTCAGCTTCTACCTTGGTTTCTTCAGTCTTGTTGGATATTTCCTGGGCACGTGCCTTGTGAGCTGCTTCGAACTCGGCACGACGGGCATCGGAAGCCTTCTTGAACTCAGCCATACGTGCGTCCATTTCAGCAACGCGGGCCTCGCGGTCTTCCATCATCTTGGTACGCATGTCCATCATCGGTGCACGCTGGTTGGCATAAAACTCGGCAGCTTGCTGCTGGGCCTGCTGTTGAGCCTTCTGCATGTCTTCCATGTACTTGGCCTGCTGGTCAGCCATGGTCTTTCTTTCTTCTTCAGTCAACTCAACGGCAGGCTGAATCGGAGCAACACCATAAGGCGCATAGCCGTAAGGAGCATAGCCGTTATAACCGTTGTAGCCGTTATAACCATGGCCACGACCACTACCACGACCGCTCATGTTCATGCCAAAGCTGAAGTCGCCGTCAAATTCACCGTCGCCATAGCCGTCGCCGTAACCGTTGCTGTTGTTGTAACCGCCGTCATTCCAGCCCCAGGCTGAGGCGGCAGTAGAAGCAACAGCGATCGTAACAGCAGAAACCAATATAGCAATCTTCTTCATGATAGAATTCTCCTTAATAATTAGTAAATTGAGATAAAAAGTTTGTACTTGAGAGTATTTCTCCTCAAGCTTGCAGATAAGTATATTATGATTTTCTTATAATACAATAAGTATTTTCTTATATGCGTATAAATAAATATTAGCGATAACTGCAGTTGGATGGAGCGGGTGATGGGAATCGAACCCACGTTTGAAGCTTGGGAAGCTCCAGTTCTACCATTGAACTACACCCGCGAACTCGCGGTAGTGTGCAGATTGTACTGGGGATCACAGGAAGGTGTCACCACCTGATGATAGAAGCATAATGTCGGCCAACTATGAAACTGGAAATCATAAAAGAAGATCCTGTATCCCCTGTGCGTTTCACGCCCATTCTGTTCGTACATGGGATGTCGCATGCCGCGTGGTGCTGGGCAGAGCACTTCCTGCGCTATTTCGCCCGACATGGTTATGTATCACATGCCTTGAGCCTGCGCGGTCATGGTGGCAGTGAAGGGCGGGAACGGCTGCGCTGGACGTCCCTGGATGAATATGTGTCTGACGTGGCAATGGCGGCAGCTCAGATGGAGAGGCCACCGGTGCTGGTGGGTCATTCCATGGGCGGCATGGTTGTCCAGAAATACCTCGAGTCACATGAGGCCCCGGCCGCCGTGCTGTTGGCATCTGCGCCACCCCAGGGGGTGATTCAAAGTACTCTGCGCGTTGCCCTTCGACACCCGCTGGTATTCATGAAAGCCAACTTGATGATGAGCATGTATCCGATGGTCAGCGCGCCGCAACTGGTACAGGAGGCTTTATTTTCAGCAGACATGCCAAAGGATAAGGTGATGAGTTATGCCTCGCGGCTGCAAGATGAGTCATACCGGGCATATCTGGACATGATGGGCCTGAGCTTGCCACGTCCCGAGCGGGTGAAAACACCGATGCTTGTGATGGGGGCGACGGCCGACCGTCTCATCTCGCCAAACGAAGTTGAGGCGACAGCGCGTGCCTACCACACGCAGGCGGAGATGTTCCCCGACATGGCGCATGACATGATGCTGGAGGCTCGGTGGCAGACGGTGGCAGATCGAATACTTGAGTGGCTTGGCATGCGGGGGTTGTGAAGGTCGCGAGCAAAGTGGCCATTATTGCGCAAACTCGAAACTGAAAATGCCGCCCAGCGCTTCGCGCATCTCGGGAACAGAAATGTCACGTCCCATCAACGGACCATCCCAAT
>JAQBDO010000169.1:0-3053 GCA_032124375.1 Gammaproteobacteria bacterium | reverse complement strand
ACGCTCGGTGCGTACTACTGGAAGCAACTCGCACCGGCGACAGCCTACGTGCTGCAAGTGATGGTCTGGCTGCTATGGCCATTTGTGAGAATGGCCGAGCTGATCACACGCGGTCTATCCCATGGACCGGTACTGACAGGCTTTAACCGCGACGAATTGGCTGCAATGGCGGACATCAGCGCCGGTGAAGGCCTGCTCAACCGGGAGGAAACCCATATACTCAAGAACCTGCTGCGGCTCCGGGACAGCAAGGTAACAGATGTCATCACACCTCGCACGGTCATCTTCTCTCTGCCGGAAGACCTGCGTGTCGAGGAATTCTTCTGGAAATACGAGAGCCAGAGGTTCTCGCGCATCCCGATCTACGCAGACAACACCGAGCATCTGAACGGTTTCGTGTTGCGCAGCGACCTGTTGCTGGCACAGGCACGTGGAAACACGGACACCCCGTTGGTGAACTATCGCCGTGAGCTTCATGCTCTGCCTGCCTCAATATCACTATCCCAGGCCTTCGATGCCCTGCTGGAGAAGCGCGCCCACCTGATGATCGTCGTTGATGAGTACGGCAGCACCATCGGGCTGGTCACCCTTGAGGATATCCTCGAAACTCTGCTGGGCCTGGAGATCGTCGATGAGAGCGATCAGACTGCGGACATGCAGGCCCATGCGCGGCGACTGTGGCGCAGACGTGCACGTGAGATGGGGCTGGACGGGATCGACGAGCTATAACGCACACCCAGACCATTGCTGTACATATTTAATGTACTTTCAGAGGGAACGTCGGAGATTAAACGTGAATCTGCCGTTCGCTGACCCTTGATTACCAATTTGTTGCTGGGCCGGCAAGGGGTACTACCGGCCAGAACCGGTCATTCCCAGATGACTAGCGAACGGCGGAAACGCAGCAGAACGAGCCAACCAGAACTGGCATTACTAATCATCAGTCATAATCGTATAAGGTACTGGATAGTCACCTCAAATTGACGCAAGTCAATGCAGGGTTTTTTCTACTTGGTAGCCTGAATGCACTTATTTATCACGATGATGCAAAGGAGAAATGCATGAAATCGCTACTATATATATTTCCGCTTCTGTTTCTGGTCGCTTGCGGCACTGTAGAGCACAGTGTCCGGGTGGAAGACCAGCAAGCCTTCGGGGTCGACACGAAGGTCCTGGTGGGAGATGTGGCTAATAAGACCGGAGAATCCTTCGATATCGATATAGAGGTTATGCTCAGGGATGCCATGGTTAACGAACTTGCAAAAGCGAACTTGCTTGGCCAGCAAGGGACGCGCGACCTGGTTACCATGAATGTAAATATCATTGAGTACCGGAAGGGTGATGCATTCAAACGCTGGCTGTGGCCGGGTTATGGCTCCACGGTTCTGGTTGTTGAAGCAGTGCTGCTGGATGCCGAGGGAAATGTTGATGCTACGGCTCAGGCAAATCGTTCGGTGGATGCCGGTGGTGGCTACACGATAGGCGCTTGGAAAGAAATCTTCGAAGAGGTGGCTGCTGACCTGGTGGCAGACCTGAAGGTCAATATCACGGGAGTCAAAACAGACTAGTCGAAACAGCCGGCCCATAGCTCGGCGCGGCCTGTGGTCTTGGACAGTGTGACCAGCATATTTCCGGTGATGCGCATGGGGAGTAATCATGATGTTGCGTGTAGTATTACGCTGGCTGTCTTGATGCTCATAGGTTGTGCCGGCCGGCCGGCAAATCCGGTAATGGTGTACCAGCATGGTGATGAGAAAAGATCGTGTGATGCGCTGGAGAGAGAACTCGAACTGACCGGGGAGGATATTCTCGCACTCATGCCGAAAACCGAAAAGGCAGACAAAAATACACAGCTTGGCGTAGCTGGTATTTTCCTGCTGGTACCCTTGTTTTTCATGGATATCAGCAAGGCGGAACAAGTAGAGGTTAATGCATTGACGAAACGCTATAACCATCTGCTCGAGATAGCTGTTGATAAGGGTTGTGGTTTTGGTTTTGATCTGCAACCGATTCCGGATTTTCATAAGACAGACTATTGATACAGTCCTGGCCAAGCTGCAAGTATGATTTTTCTATGCAGTGTTTACCTGAAGTTGTGCAGGGATATTACTTTCAGGCTGTATGACCATTGGGTCGATTCCTGTTTTTTAGGTAATTATCAGATTGTTAATTGCTGAACGACCGCTTACGGGTGGAAGCTTGCCGTTCCTGGCGATCTTCTCACTGATTGTTGCCATGGTCGGCGAAGACTGTAACCGGCCAATTCCTGCCCTTCATGGATGACAAGCAAACGGCAAGCTCATGTTGTTTTCCGGATACTTGATCCCTTGCAGACAATCGTCGAAAGGTAACATCTACCAGAGATACAAGTTTCCGTTATGCGACTGCTATTTTTCTATGTTTCTGGCGGCGGGGATTTATGTTTGCCGGTTATATGATATCCGGTTACTTTATATCCATAGGATATGAACCAGGGAAGCAATGATGACCGAAAAGCCGAGCTATGAGGAGTTGCAGGAACGTGTCCGTGAGCTGGAAGATGAAAAGCGCGTCCAGTCGACTCAGTACGAGGCACTGAATAATCTTTTCAACCTCTCACTGGACATGCTTTGTGTGGCTGATTTTGACGGGTATTTTCAGGTTATTAATTCAGCCTTTGAGGACACCCTGGGGCACACCAGGCAGATGTTGCTCGAGACACCGTTTATCGAATTCGTTCACCCTGATGACAAAGCAGCAACCCAAGAAGCGGTGGCACAGCAGGCGACTGGTGAGCCTGTCGCTTATTTCGAGAACCGCTATCGCTGTAAGGACGGTTCATATAAATGGCTTGCCTGGAAGGCGGTGCCGGCAACCGAAAGTGGTCTCATATACGCCGTCGCACGTGACATCACCAAACAAAAAGCCATCCTGTGTGAGCTGGAAGCCCAGAGTGAACTGCTTAACAACGTCCTGTCCAATGTGCCCGCTTCAATATTCTGGAAGGATAGAAACTCGGTCTACCTTGGCGTGAATAAGCAGTTTGCACGCGACACCGGTCTTCAGAGTCCAGA
>JAQBDO010000168.1:0-6281 GCA_032124375.1 Gammaproteobacteria bacterium | reverse complement strand
GCAACTCAATTTCGGCAATCTCGCCAAGCTGCAACTGACCACCCCTGTCGTTACTGCTGACACTGATTTGTGCAATTTTATCCGGATCCGGCGCCACCCCCATGCCACGCAACAGAATGTCACCTTCACTGGCCTTCAGGGAACCGCCGGGTAAATCACGCAGATTACTGCGTATCGCCTCCAGCACCTGCCCCAGCGCTATCTTGTGTGCGGCCAGTACAAACGGATCCACCTCAACCCAGATTTCCCACTCGCGATTACCGGCAACACCGACACTGGCAACTCCCGGAATCTGCGCCATGCGTTGCTTGATGCTGTCCGCCTGGTCATAAAGATAACCGCGCGGCACATCGCCATACAGACTCATACTGATAACCGGAAAGCGCGCCTTCAGCCTGACCAGTTCCGGCTCTTCTGCCTCGTCCGGCAGATCGGTTACCTGGTCGAGTGCCGTTTGCGCATCGCGCATATATTGATCAACATCGGTACCCTGCTTCAGCTTGATCAAGAGAGAGGCCATGCCCTCATTGCTGGTCGAGCTTATAACATCAATCTCCGGCATACCGTCAAACGCTTCCTCCAGCGGAATCGCAATCTGGCCTTCCACTTCTTCCGGAGACGCACCCTCAAACTCAACACGGACGCTGACCACATCAAGCTCGATGCTGGGAAACATCTCCTGCGGCATGGCACGCCAGGAGAGCACGCCAAGGATGGCCACAATCACCAACAGGAGATTGGTAATCAGCGGGTTATTGATGGAGAACCGGATCAGAGCCATGAGATCTGCAAACTAAAAAGAGGCGCCTGCTATTGCGCGGAATCTGCAGTAATAACACGCACCTGCTGATCGTGACTCAACGCAGAGACATCATGCGTCACAATACGGTCACTGGCAGCAATCCCCTGCCTGACAATCTGCAGATCACCCACTCGTTGACCCAGCACCACTTCAACCAGTGCCAGCCTGTCAGCGTCAAAGCGAAACAAAAATGTGCGGCCCTCATCAAACAGCACTGCGGTCACCGGGACAGCCGTCACCTGGCTCAGACTGCCCAGCGGCAAGCTTGCCTGCGCCACCTGCCCCGGCCGCACTGTAGTACCTGCAACCCGTATACGTAACGCATGGGTAAACGTCACCGGGTCCGGATCAATCTGCAAGGCGATCACCCGGCCCTGCAGAGAATCACCATCGACAACCACATCCACTGACTGCCCCTGCTGTAGCGATTGCGCAACATTTCCACGCACCTCGACATACAAGTCCAGTGAAGAAATATCAATCAGCTCGGCAACGAACTGGTTTGGCGTAACGTAATCACCCACCTGCACCTGAACCGCATTCACAGTACCGGCAAACGGCGCCAGCAACTGCGTACGTGCCAGATTGCGCGCTGCGCGATTCCGTTCCGCCTGCTTCAGTGCAAGACGTGCTTCTGCAGAACCAACGCTCGAATTGAGCCGGGCGACCTCCGCTTCCATCTGTAACTGTTTGATACGGGCCTCATCCAGAAGTGATTGTGAGACCAGCGATTCCGCGCCGAGCTTTTTCAGACGCTCAAGGTCATTTTTCTGCAACGCATAGTTGCGTCTGGACAGCGTTAACAGCTCGCGGTCACGCTCGATATCCCGGGACTCCTGCAACAGCCGGGCCTCGGCTTCCGCCAGGGCATCCTCGTAATCACCCGCCGCCAGCGATAACAGCAGCTCACCCTGCCCCACCACCTGCCCCGGCTCCACCGGGCGGGCATCTACCTGGCCTGACAATTCGAAATGTATTTCAGCCCTGCGGGCCGGATCCAGCCGGCCACTGACCACCTCGGTCGGCACCAGGTCATGCAACCCCACCGTGGCGACCCGGACACCAGGCACCGCGGCCTGCTGCAGCTCGGGTTGCATGTCTGGAATCGTTAGCAACAACAGCAAAACAGCGCCAGCAAGGGCGATCAGAACAGTAATCTGGGTCCGTGACTTGATAGCTAACACTCTGAGTTATAAAATATTTGAAGTTAAAGCCATTCTATGCGATTTTAGCTCGCGCCCGCCAGCCACCTGCTGCACCGAAACCGGGGCACATTGTCACACATGACCATTAGCCGCCAGAATTCGCTACACATAGCATGCGCTTGCCGGGCCTGACTGGCCTGCACACCCGCACGTGCTCACAGCTGGCGCTGTTTGCCCTGCTGTCAACCAGCTGCGCTCTGCTGCATGCTGCATGGCAGTGCGACGCCCTGCCCGACGGGCTTTGGCAATGTTCCAGCACAGTGCTGCCGGAAACAGTACAACCAGAAACCCTGTTGCCAGATGATGCTGACAGCACGACCGGTATTACAGACACCCGGGCAGACCCATTGGTTGCACCCGTCCCGGCAATCACAGAAACACCTGACCTTGCACCTGAACCTGAACCAGCACCTGAACCTGCACCGGCACCAGCACCGGCACCAGCACCGGCACCGGCACCTGGGCCCGCGCAGCCACAGGAACAGCCACGGGCACCTGCCGCTACCGATGCCGACACCCGCACGCAGGAACCCGCGGCCGCAACAGACCCCGCCAGCGCATCGGCTAATGCCTATCTGATCCCCCAGGCAAAAGAACTGGTGCGCTCGGGCAGACAGGCAACAGAAAATGCCCTGTGGGCACTGTGCCCACCCCTTCCACAGACCCCGGCGGACATGCCTGCCAGCCACTCCAGTGACATCGATCTGCAGGCAGACAGCGCGCAAGCCAGTGACGGCAATATCTATACACTGGAAGGAAATGCCGTTGTCGTTTACGGACCACAAAGACTGGAAGCCAGCAGCATCACCTACCGACAGGAAGAGAATGAACTCACGGCAGAAGGTAAAATACGTTTTATGGCGCCGGGCCTGATCATCGACGGTGAAGATGCCATTCTCTATCCCGACGTAGAACAAGGCAGCCTGAGAAACATCACCTATTCACTGACAGATGCGCATGGACGCGGTTCGGCCGACACCCTCAAGCTGACAGACCGCGACCATCAACAACTCACGCGGGCGACTTACACTACCTGCCCGCCGGAAAACTATGACTGGCTGCTTTCCGCCAAAGAGGTAGAGCTGGACCGGGCAGAGGGACTCGGTGTCGCTCGCAACGCCAGGCTGGCCTTCAAGGGCGTACCCATCGTATACACACCGTATATCTCGTTCCCCATTGATGACCGCCGCCGTTCCGGCCTGCTGATTCCCAAGATAGGACAGACCGAAGAGACCGGTGCTGACATCAGCGTGCCGTACTACTGGAATATCGCACCTGACAAGGACGCAATTATCACACCACGTTATATGAGCAAACGCGGTCTCATGATGGCTGGCGAATTTCGTTATCTGAACGCACATAACAAAGGCACACTCAGCGCCGAATACCTGCCCTCGGATAACCAGTACAACAACGAGGATCGTAGCCTGGTTGCAATAGAACACTACGGTAATCCCTGGCCGCGCGTCGAAACCAGCGTTGTTGCCAGCAACGTATCAGACGACCATTACTTCCAGGACCTGGGGCAAACCCTGGTGAGTACCAGCCAGAGCAACCTGGAACGAACTGCCGAAGCGAAGTATCACGGCACGTGGTGGGGTCTGGGGATGAAGCTGCAGGACTACCAGACGGTTGATCCGGAATTGACGCGCACCGACAAACCTTACAAGCAATTACCACAAATTGTTTTTGATGCTGACCCGCAATCCCGCCCGCTGGGTCTTAAATTCAGCACCCACGCCGAGGCGAACTATTTTACCCATAGCGATGGCAGCTTCGTTAACGGCACGCGCGTTGACGTGCAACCGCGGGTCAGCCTCCCCGTGCGGAAGGCGGCATGGTACCTTGATCCGGCGGTCAGCCTGCGACACACCAGCTATAACCTCGACAATGCGTCTGCTGATGAAGATGGCAATGCCTCACGCACCACACCGGTGGTCAGTCTGGATGCCGGCACTTTCTTTGAACGCAGCAGTCACTGGGGGCAGGCCAATTTTGTCCAGACGCTGGAGCCACGCCTGTTCTACCTGTACGTGCCTGACAAAAATCAGGACGATATACCGATATTCGATACCGGTGACTACGATTTCAACTTCTGGACATTGTTCCGCGAAAACCGCTTTAGTGGCCCGGACCGCATGGGGGATGCCAACCAGCTGGCAGTGGCACTGACAACGCGCATCCTGGACCCGGATAATGGCGTGCAACGATTTAGCGCCAGCCTTGGCTCACTGCTTTACTTCCGTGACCGGGAAGTCACGCTGCCCGGACAACCGGTAGGCACTGACGACAGCTCCAACATCGTTGGAGAAGCAGTGCTCAACCTGGCCGGCAACTGGCGGGTAAAATCAGAACTGCAATGGAACCCGCACAACTCTCGTACAGAGCGCAGCGGCCAACACCTGCAATACCGGGCCGGCCCACGGAAACTGATCAACCTGTCATACCGTTATCGCGACGGCATCCAGGAACAGACCGACGTCTCTTTCCTGTGGCCATTAAGCCAGTCATGGCACATGGTTGGCCGCTGGTATTACTCACTGAATGACAGCACCACAATCGAGACACTCGGCGGCCTCGGCTATGAAAGCTGTTGCTGGGGCGCGCAAATCGTTGGCCGCAGCTTCATAAACGATGACAGCGGCAGCCGCAACAATGCTGTGTTCTTCCAGCTCGAGCTGAAAGGCCTCGGCAAACTGGGCAGGAAGCTCGATAGCGCACTGGAACATGGTATCCTAGGCTACGATTCAAGTGACTGATCTGTTTTTACGGGCCATTAACCATGAAGTATTTTCGCTGTCTGTTATGTGTTTCCCTGCTGTTTGCTGTGCCGGTTTCAGCCGCGGAAGATACCGCGGCTGAAATAACCATGGACCCTTCCGGCTACTCAACCAGCAAGCCGGCATTCGTGGTGGCTCCGGATTCTGTGCCGAATCTCGGAGCGAACACTAACGAACAGCGACAGCAATACCCACTGAACCGCATTGTCGCCATTGCCAACAATGACGTCATCCTGTCGAGCGAACTGCAGGAAGCCATGAACGAAATTGTCAAGCAGCTGAACGCAAAAGGTACGCCGGTACCAGAACGGGCGGTACTGGTGAAACAGGTTCTGGAACGACTGGTGGTTGATTCACTGCAACTGCAAATTGCCAATGACAATGGCATAGACGTCAGCGACAGCATGTTAAACAGTGAAATACAGGACCTCGCGAAGGAAAACGGCGTTTCCCTGACAGAATTCAGGGATGTCCTGGAACGCGATGGCTACCCGTATTCAAAGTTCCGTGAGAACCTGCGTAAACAGCTGATTATCAACCAGGTGCGCCGCCAAATGGTCGCCAGCCGTATCAAGGTCACCGATCAGGAAGTCGACAATCTGCTCGCGACACTGAAGGCCAGCGGACAAAGTGATATCGAATATCACCTGTCACATATTCTGGTTGCCATCCCGGAAGCTGCCAGCCCCGAGGAAATCCAGGCCGCCGAGCGGCGTGCTGACAATATTCTGGTCCGGCTGCGTAACGGTGCGAACTTTTCTGAAATTGCCATTAGTGAATCAGACGGGCAAACAGCCCTGGAGGGCGGTGACATCGGCTGGCGCAGTCTTGGGCAGATACCCAGTTTATTCCTTGATTCAGTAAAGACCATGCAGGTTAACGATATCTCGGACTTAATACGCAGCTCTGGCGGCTTCCACATCATCAAGCTGCTGGATAAACGCGGCGATGAACGCCACCTGGTCGAGCAAACAATGGCTCGCCATATCCTGATCAAGCCGGATACCGTCAACACCGATGAAGAGGTGCTGATCCGTATTCAGCAGCTGGAAATACGCCTGCGAGGCGGCGAGGACTTTGCAACGCTGGCCCGTTCAAATTCACAGGACACACTGTCAGCGGCCAAGGGTGGTAACCTGGGCTGGTTAAACAAGGGTGATACTGTCCCCGAGTTTGAAGATGCGCTGGAAGCCCTCGAACCCGGCGAAATCAGCAAGCCGGTTAAAACCCAGTTTGGCTGGCACCTGGTAGAGGTGCTGGAACGTCGCACACACGACAGCACAGTAGATTACGAACGGTCAAAAGTAAAAAACCTGATCCGCTCAAGAAAATACGACGAGGAATTATTTCTCTGGCTGCGCCGCCTGCGTGATGAATCCTATGTTGAATACAGAATTGATGAGCCTTGAGTATTCACTGTTATCCCGTTAACAGCGTTTCTCCCGGAAGGCTGTTGCAACAGCAATCGTGCAGCCCGGCGTAACGTTACCCAAC
>JAQBDO010000167.1:0-4934 GCA_032124375.1 Gammaproteobacteria bacterium | reverse complement strand
GCTGTCCAATAGATGGCCTGAAATAGCCCCAAATATAGGCAAATAAGGCCAAATAGGCTGATTTTATTGGACAGTGTAATCTGTATATATGTACTGAAATACAAAAGGATATAAGAAATCAGGCGGAACACTACGAACCAGGCGGTCGGAGGTTCGACTCCTTCCGGGCGCGCCGTTATAGCATACAAATCAACCGGTTATGGCGTACTGCTTGGCCGGTTTTTTTGTGGTTGTCCAATAGGGGTAAAAATATCCATTTAATTGGACAGGTGCCGTCATTGCATGCCTTCCATGTGTAAACGGCATCCGTGATCAAGTGACTGACAGGGTTCCAAAAAGTTGGTGTCAGTGAGATCTGGGAGAAGGGCTGCTGAAGTTAGCACGTCTGGGGTGATCATTAACGGTAGTGCGTGAAGACCTGCCTCAGGCACGGATACAATCGTGGATTCCCTGTTCTCATTACAACCCTGCATCACAAGTCAGAAGTGACTTCCTTAGCACTGTATCCGATCGCACGATATCCACGCAGGCGTCTTTCGAACATGCGTGCAAGCATGGGTACATCACGGTCAACATAGTCATAGATGCGAACCTCGGTCTTATCGGGATGTAGGCGATGGAGTCTGCCGGCGTACTGAATCAGTGTTCCTTTCCAGGATACGGGCAGAGCCAAAAACAACGTGTCCAGTCTCGCATCGTCAAATCCTTCTCCAATATAACGCCCGGTTGCAAGAATCAATCTCTCTTCGTTATCGGAGATGGCTGCCAGCTGATTCAAATCTTCACGGCGCCTTTTTGCACTTCTACCTCCCTGCAGGACAATCAGGTTGCGCGTGAATTTACGCAATCGGTCGGCGAAGTACTCCAGGTGTTCTTTGCGCTCCGTGAGCAAGATCGGTGAGCGGCCTTCTTCAAGGCTCTGCATGACGTCATCGAATATCAAATTATTACGTTGTTTGTTAGCGGTTAGCCGTTGATAAATCTCCTGAATACGCAGGTCATCGTTATCGAGACATAATCCTGTTTCGCGGATGATCAGGTTATGGTTGAAGGGACGGTGGGCCGCCTGATTCCGGGCATCAACGGTGAAACGAACTGGACCCAACTGCATTTCGATAATCGGATGATGACCGTCACGGCGTTGTAGTGTGGCGGTCAGGCCGGTAATGAAACGCGCCCTGACCTCGGCCAGGACGCGCTCAAAGGACACCGCAGGCAGGTGATGGCATTCATCCACAATGATATGGCCATAGTTGGCCACCAGATCATCCACTTTATCTTTGCGCACCAGGCTCTGAATCATCGCAACGTCAAGCCGGCCATTGGGTTTGTGTTTGCCGCCACCAATTCGCCCAATATCTCTGGTATCCAGCCCGAGAAACAGTGCGAGCTGTGCGACCCACTGATCGAGCAGCGGCTGGCGATGTACCAGGACCAGGGTATTGCATTGCCGCTCGGTGATCAGCCAGGTACCAATTACGGTTTTCCCAACGCCCGGTGGTGCGACGAAGACACCGATATCATGTTTGCGCAGGGTGTTAGCGGCCTGTTCCTGAATGGCCGTGAGTTTGCCATCGAACTGTACGTTAAGTGGTTCGCCAGGATGGCGCTGGTCGTCAATGGTCAGTGCGCTGCTATATTGTTGGAGTAAGGCCGCGAGTTCATCCTGACATCCCCGAGGCAAGGCGATGTGCTTGGTAAACTCTTCGGTGCAGCTGATCACCCGTGGTGTCAATGCCGTTGAGAACCGCATGCTCTGCTTTTTGTAGAACTCCGGATTCTGAAAGGCCGCCAGTCGCTTGATCTGGTTCAGCAGGGATGATGGCAGATCCGTTTTGTCGATGTACAATCGCTGTGCAAGTACGGCATGAACTTCAGCGGGAACGGGTTCGGTAATGTGCACTTTCTCTGGTCGTCCTGAGGGCGAAAGTTCCCACGGTGCATCGTTCCTTTCATCTTCGTTTACTGAGCTAAACCGAACGCCGACGATCTTTCCCTTCCGGGTAGCTTCGCGGGCGATGGATTCCACGGTAGACGACGCCATCCGTGTCAGTGATGCGAGATAGGCCCATTGATCCGAGTGTGGTTGGAAGTCTTCATCCAGGAAAACGGAATTCCCCGCTTGCCGCGTTTCATATTGCAGCGGCAGGGCGATGAGGTTACCGAAACCACCACGCGGCAGAGTGTCCTGATTGGGGAACAGTCGGTCATAGGAACTCATGGCGAGTTGATGGCGGCGTGCCATGGTCTCGGTGATGAGATAGCAGCCCATGCGGCGGGCGCTGACGGCGGGGACGGGCATGCTGAAGAAGAACCAGACATGGGCACCGTTACCTGATCGTGAACGCTCCACCACGGCCGGGACACCGATGCCTCGGCAAGTATTGACGAAAGCAGCCACGTCATCGAGCCATGATTCCTTGTCAAAGTCAGCGGTGAGGAACCAGCAGGTTTCATCTTTGAGCAGGGGATAAACACCAATGGCGTGCCGGCCCTGGAGATGATCAAGGACAACCTGATCGCTGACCGACAGAAATGCCTGGTTTGGGCACTCGCTGCATTTCACCCGGGGTTTTTCGCAGACACCATTTACCCATTCATTGTTGCAGGCCGGAGAATATCCTTTTCTACCCGTCTTTGAACTTGTCCATAGCAATGGAAAGACATCATCCCGGCCGCGGAATAGTTGGCGAAACAATGAGATTTTTCCTTCCGCGGTAGTGGGAATATCACCGCTGGTTTGTTTTTCCGGGGCGGAAGGAACCAGGGGGGTTGGTTCCATGGTGGCAAGCTCTGTCTTGAGTGCTGCCAATCGTTCCTGAGTTTCATTATATTGGTCTGCAAGCTCAGCGAGCTGCGTTTCCTCGTGAGCGATAACTTCGCGCAGTGATTGCTCCTTCGTTAACGCCATGGTCCGCCTGGTTTCCACTTTGCTTTGAAGTCTTGGTCCTGGGTCAACGCCTGCGTTGGTGGAAGAAGGAATGTCTCCAGAAAGAGGCAGACTTCTGTCAATGATGGCGGGTAGGTGACAAGCATGCCTTTGCGTATAAACGCGTTCCACTGAGTGTTCTTTTGCGTATCTTCATGGAACTCGGGACTGAGTCCGGAAGATGCGTGTTCCGGAAGGAGTGTACGACGGCGCGAGAAGGTGTTGCGGATCGCATCGGACAGTATCAGGCCGTCGAAGTCAAATTCCCGGGCGATGACCCAAAGATCGTAGAAGTCTTTCATCCGGCTATTAGCCATACCCATGTTGATCAATGCCTGGTATTTCTCTGCCACCACGGTCTCGCGGGGATAAGCTCTCAAGTGTGGAGCGGGGTTGCCCAATAGGGTGGGGTATTTGATTTCTATCGCTTCGGGTGTCACGGCATCCCCGAAACCGATGTCGGCCTGAATCGGTATCCGAGCGCCGGCCAAGTCACCAAACAGCCTCACGCGTATGCCTCCATATTCCGATTCATTCCGGATTACTTCGACTTGCACACTGTCTGCCATCAGCGTCAGACCGTCATCATCGACGGGAAGGTTGCAGAGTTCGCGAAAGACTTTTTGCAGACCTGGTTCGCTGCTGTCACCGAAGCCGAGGAAATCCACATCGCGTGTCGGGCGGTGTGGTTGGTCACCCCACAGCATGAACAGCATCGCGCCCTTCAGGATGAATCGCTCCCGATAGTTGGATTGACTCAGGCGGTACAAGAGGCGTTCCAGTCCATACTGGGTCAGCAGCAACTGGAAATCCTCGCCACGTTCACGTGCCAGTGCCAGCAACCGGTCACGCACCGAGATTGCTGTATTTTTCCGACGTTTATTATTCATGTCACGAGCGATTCCAGATAGGGTCGCATGACATTTTGGACGCGGCAGATATCGGCATAGTGCCAAAGATCATCCATGGTACAGCGTCGTGAACTCCAGCATTCCCTGAGCGCTTCGATGGCAACATCCAGGCCGATCTTGTTACGGTATTTGAAACAGTCCGCCACGGTCTTGGCCGGGGAGTACACAGGCACGGTCACCCCCTCGATCTGGTGTTTCTCGACCCCGGCACTGAGTGTGGCCTGGGAGAAGCGCACGATGCGCAGCGGTGGGTACTCCATGCGTGGCCGCCAAGCCTTCTCGCCGATGGCCAGCCAGACTTCAAACGGTGACTGGGTGGTGAGATTGTGAAAGCGCAGGGCGGATAGCAGGCTGACCACACCTTTGGGTACACGTTTGCAGGCCTCGGCCAGCGAGTGATGCTCGGTGACGCTACTGTCGGGGAGGACGTAAAGTCCCCGGCCGATCCGCTGCAGTTTGCCGGCCTCGCAGAGGCGGCTGAGGTAGGTCCGCGGGATGTTGCTGGAATCCAGATCCCGTGGACGTAGAACGCCTACTTTTCTGACCAGTTCCAGGATCTCGTCTGTCCGTGTGGTTTGATTAGCCATTATATTGGAATGTTACATTACCTAGTGAGAAGATCGCAATATTCGATGTATTGTAACAACCATGAAAGCTGGCTGTGTAGGCTCCACGCTGTCCAATAGATGGCCTGAAATAGCCCCAAATATAGGCAAATAAGGCCAAATAGGCTGATTTTATTGGACAGTGTAAGTCGCATAAAGACAATGAATTACAATAGGATACGCGCATTCGGACGGAACAGTACGAACCAGGCGGTCGGAGGTTCGACTCCTTCCGTGCGCGCCATATTACGAAGTTAAATCAAGCGGTTACGGAGTTCCCCGTAGCCGCTTTTTGTTTCAACAAAACCAGTGCGGGACTTTTGCGGGAGTTCTCTCTGCACACCAGGTTGGCAGCTTCAAGCAGGTTCTCCAATTTGGCTGCCGAGTAGTGCGTGGTGATTCTTCCTGACTTGTGTCCCAGCAAGTCTTGTCGATCTTCGTAGCGCACTCCTGCAGCGTGTAAACGACGACCGAATGAATGTTTCAGGT
>JAQBDO010000166.1:0-2695 GCA_032124375.1 Gammaproteobacteria bacterium | reverse complement strand
GGCCGCACACATTGACCTTCACATTCGACGCCTCATGGCGAGGATTTGAACGGCCACTTCTGACCGGAAGCCGTCAGTCGAGTATTAGAATGAGGAACGACTGCTGCTGACCGGAAGCAGACCCAGCCGATTCGGAGCGTCACTGACTTTACAGTTGAATGGCTTTACGAGTCACTACATTGTGGCCGACGACTGGTGTTGACCGTCCTCGTCTCCCAGCATGTTGACTACGCGGCATTCCTTACTGCCCAATTACTGCACCGTTACCAGCGGCAGTTCGACAAAACTTGCCGACTTCGGATCGCCGGGCGCATGGTAAATGCGTTGCGTGGCCTCCCGATAATCCTCGGGCTTCGCCCAGAAGATGCTCGGTACAAAAGTCTGAGGATTACGATCGTAAAGCGGGAACCAGCTTGACTGGATCTGGATCATGATCCGATGACCCGGCAGGAACACATGGTTCGCTGTTGGCAAAGCAAATCGATATGGCAGAGGTTTATTGGACGCGATGGGCTTCGCTGTCTCCAGGCTCTCTCGATAGCGGCCTCGGAAGATGTCGGCAGAAATCATGAGTTGGTAACCGCCCATGTTCGGCTGGTCCGCAACTTCGTCAGGATAGAGGTCAATTACCTTGACGACCCAGTCCGAATCGGTGCCGCTTGTTGACGCGACGAGATTCACGATGGGTTCGCCGCTGATCTTCATCGGCGCGGTCAGCGTGTCGGACATGAATGCAAGGACATCCGGCCGGCCAGAGGCCTCACGCTGATCGTCCACCAGCCACCGTGACCAGCTTGTCATATCGATGGGCCGCGCCCGGTATGGCACCGGCTTGGCAGGATCCGAGATATAGTCGTCAAACGCCGCATCACCCGCGGTCGGCGGGTCGAAGCTTAGTTTCGATCCGGCGCGCAAGTAAAGCGGTGTCGAACGAACTGTGCAACCGGTGACGCAGCCGGATGGCCACGAGGGCAGACGCAGCCACTTGTTGGCACCAGTCTCAAACACAGTGGCCGGCGCGATATCCATCTCTGGCTCGTCGTCCTTTAGATAGTGATCCAGAAACGGTCGCAGTATCTCCTGGCGAAAATAAAGTGACGTATCGCTGTTGAACTTTATGGCTCCAAGGGTACTGCCTTCGTTAATCTGCTGGCCGTGATACCAGGGTCCTATCACGAGGAACACCTGGTCGTTACGCGTATCTTTCGGTTCGATCGCCTTGTACACGGCAATCGCGCCGTAGATGTCTTCCTGGTCCCAGAGGCCATGAACCAACATCACCGGCACCTTCAGTGGCCGGGCGGCAAGGGCCTTGTCGACAGCCTGATCCTGCCAGAACGCGTCATAGGCAGGATGGTCCAGAAGCTTCTGCCAGAAACCGAGCTGTTCCATGCCGCGCCGCCGTCCGAGCTCGCCGGCAGAGCCCGCCTGCAGAAACATGTCGTACGGGTCAAAGTGGCTGGTCCACCACAGGAGCTCGTTCTTTCTTGACGCTTCCTGATTATAGATATAGTCCATGCCTCCTCCCTGCCGAAAGGCGCCGTTGTGAAACCAGTCGTCTCCCTTCCAGCCATCCACCATCGGGTTCATTGGCACGGAGACTTTAAGCGCCGGATGTGGATCAACAAGCGCCATCAGCGGCAGGAACCCGTCATAGGAAATGCCGAGTATGCCAACCTTGCCATTGCTCTCCGGGACGTTTTTCACGAGCCAGTCGATCGTGTCGTAGGTATCCGTGGCGTGATCGACCTCCGTCGGATTCTGTGGGCCACGCAAGGGCCGGTTCATTACGTAGTCTCCCTCTGAGCCATATTTTCCGCGCACATCCTGGACCACGCGGATGTAGCCACCGAGGACGATTACATCGGTCGGATTGTCATAGCCCTGGAGGATCGGGGCAAGATGCGAGCTCTCCGTGTGTGTCGTTAGTTCCGTTGCGTCGTAAGGTGTGCGGGTCAGGAGTATCGGCGCCCTGACGGCGCCTGTGGGCACGAGGATGACGGTATGAAGTTTCACGCCGTCACGCATCGGGATCATTTCCTCACGCCTGACGTATTCGAAGCCATCGCGTGTAGGTACAAAATCATCCGGGGTTTCGCTCGGCAGACTGGTAACAGGTTGCCGATTTGCCTGCGCCACGGCCGGTTGAATGAACGTGAAAAACGCAGTACTGGCGATCGCAATTGCGGCCAGCATGCGAACTGTGTTTAACGCCATGGTCATATCCTCGCAAGGGACCGTTCGAACGGATTCGGATTCGCAGAGTGTGCTCCTCAAGCTACCACGAAACGCCCTGCTCCGGACCGGCATTCCTGGTCAAGATCTTCGGCACACGTCTGCGTGTGGCCGGAACCCGCCAGGCGAGTGTTAGAATGGCGACCGACTGCTACCAGCCCAAAGCTGCCATGCAGCACCGATAGACGAAAATGATTCATACCGGCCAAAGACCTGGTTGTTATATAGCTGACGGAATATTCCGCCTAACGTATGGGAGCAGAGATTATGCCGGGTACCAAAAACATGTCTATCGGTGCAGTCGTGGCAATCGTCGGTTTGTTGGTCATCGGAAATACATTGGCGATTTCCGCACGCGGATATTTGATCGTCGCTTACGGCGCAGTTTTGTTTGGTGGACTCCAGTTCGTGATCGGGCTATTTCAGTTCATTAGTTATAAGCGCAAAAGCCCCAAAAGTA
>JAQBDO010000165.1:0-4298 GCA_032124375.1 Gammaproteobacteria bacterium | reverse complement strand
CAGCGCCGTCACAAACACACTCAGTAACACCGCCCAGTAGGCAATGCCGGCACCCGGGATATGCGCATGGTGCACCGCCTCGATAATGGTGTCCTTGGAAAAGAAGCCGGAGAAAAATGGCGTACCGATCAGCGCCAGTGAGCCTATCAAGGCAGTAATCCAGGTAATCGGCATGTACTTGCGCAGACCACCCATGTTGCGGATGTCCTGATCATGGTGCATGGCGATGATCACGGAACCGGCACCGAGAAACAGCAGCGCCTTGAAGAAGGCATGCGTCATCAGGTGGAAGATGCCGGCGGCATAGGCCGAGGCACCGAGTGCGACCGTCATGTAACCCAGCTGTGACAGTGTTGAATAGGCCACCACACGCTTGATGTCGTTCTGCACCACGCCAAGCAGCCCCATGAAGAAGGCGGTGATGGCACCAATGACGATGACAAACGACAGCGCCGTATCGGACAACTCGAACAGCGGCGACATGCGTGCCACCATAAAGATACCGGCGGTGACCATGGTCGCGGCATGGATCAGCGCCGAGATCGGCGTCGGGCCTTCCATGGAATCCGGCAGCCACACGTGCAGCGGCACCTGTGCCGACTTGCCCATGGCCCCGATAAACAGGCAGATACAGATGACCGACAGCAATGACCAGTCGACACCCGGGAATACCTGGTAGCTGGCATCAACCACCGCCGGTGCTGCCGCAAATACAGTAGCGTAGTCGAGACTGTTAAAGGTGGCATAGACCGCGGCAATACCCAGCAGGAAACCAAAGTCACCGACACGGTTGACCAAAAAGGCCTTCAGGTTCGCATAGATGGCCGTTGGCCGCGTGTACCAGAAGCCGATCAGCAGGTAGGACACCAGGCCCACGGCCTCCCAGCCGAAGAACAGCTGCAGGAAGTTGTTGGACATCACCAGCATCAGCATGGAGAAGGTAAACAGCGCGATATAACTGAAGAAACGCTGGTAGCCCGGATCATCGTGCATGTAACCGATGGTGTAAATATGCACCATCAACGACACGAAAGTCACCACACACATCATCAGTGCAGTGAGATTATCAATCAGGAAACCGATTTCGAAACGTACCCCGTCGGACACCATCCAGGTATAGACACTGGCGTTGTAGGCTTCGGCACCATCGATGGCAAACTGCTTCAGCACGATCGCTGACAGCACAAAAGAAACCGCCACACCCAGAATCGTCACCGTATGCGCACCGACACGACCGATCTGCTTGCCAAACAGTCCGGCAATGATGGCGCCCAGTAACGGGGCAAGCGGTATGGCAAGGTAGAGATTTTCCATCGCGCTATCCCTTCAGGGTATCCAGGTCTTGAACATTAATGGTCTGGCGGTTGCGGAACAGCACCACCAGGATCGCCAGCCCGATGGCTGCCTCGGCCGCCGCTACGGTCAGAATAAAGAACACGAAGATCTGGCCGGCGATGTCGCCCGTAAAATAGGCAAAGGCGATAAAGTTCATATTGACCGCGAGCAGCATCAGTTCGATCGCCATCAACAGGATGATGACGTTCTTGCGGTTCAGGAAAATACCGGCCACGCTTAATCCAAACAGGATCGCGGCAAGTATCAAGTAGTCTGACAGTGCAATCATTTTACTGTTTCTCTTCTGCCTTCATCGCTACAACCCGCACACGATCCTTTGCCTTGACCGCCACCTGTTGCGCAGGATTCTGGGACTTGGTTTCGGGACGCTTGCGCATGGTCAGTGCGATGGCCGCAATAATCGCCACCAGCAAAATCACCGAGGCAATTTCGAACGGGTAGACATAATCGGTGTACAGCACGCTGCCGATCTCGCGCACATTGCTGTAGCCCTCGGGATGGCGTGCCGGAATGCTGACGCTATCAACACCGAAGTTGCGCGCCCGCACCACCAGGTACATCTCGGCGACAATAGCGAACGCCACACCCAGTCCCAGCGGCAGATACCTGATAAATCCTTCGCGCAGCGGCGAGGTGTTGATATCCAGCATCATCACCACGAACAGGAACAGCACCATGACTGCGCCGACATACACCAGCACCAGCGTGATCGCCAGAAATTCTGCTTCCAGCAGCAGCCACAATGCCGAGCAGGTAAAGAATGCCAGCACCAGGTGCAGCGCCGCATGCACCGGGTTCCGTACCGTAATGACGCGCGCTGCCGCGAAAATCAAGATCGCAGCAAACACGTAGAATATGAAACGTTCAAAATCCATAGCGGTTACCTGTACGCCGCGTCTTCAGTTCGATCAGCGGCAATTTGTGCCTCGTGCCTGTCACCGATTTCCAGCAGCATTTCCTTGGTCATGATGTTCTCGCCACGGTTCTCGAAGGCATACTCAAACACACGCGTCTCGACAATAGAGTCCACCGGGCAGGATTCCTCGCAGAAACCACAGTAGATGCACTTGAACAGGTCGATGTCATAACGGGTGGTACGGCGGGTGCCGTCCTCGCGCTCTTCTGCTTCTATGGTAATAGCCAGTGCCGGGCAGACCGCCTCGCAGAGTTTGCAGGCGATACAGCGTTCTTCACCATTGGGGTAGCGACGCAGCGCATGCAGACCACGGAAACGGTTCGACTGCGGCGTCTTTTCTTCCGGGTACTGTACCGTGATCTTGGGTGAAAACAGGCGCTTGCCCGTCAGGCGCATACCCTTCAGAAGTTCCAGAAGGAACAGGCTTTTCATGAAGTTAGTGAAGTTATCCATAATCCAGTTTAATCAAACCAGGGGCCAATATTGGCCACCACAGCAGCACCTTCAATGACCAGCCACACGATGGTGATGGGAATGAATACCTTCCAGCCCAGCCGCATGATCTGATCATAGCGATAACGCGGAAACGTGGCCCGGAACCACAGGAAGAAGAACAGCAGCAGTGAGGTCTTCGCCAGCAACCAATGCACTCCGGAACCAAATACCAGGCCGCCAATACCGTTTGCAAGAAACGTGTCCGGTAATAGGCCTTCAAACGGTGACAGCCAGCCACCCAGAAACATCAGTGAGGCCAGCGCCGCAATCAGGATCATGTTGGCGTATTCCGCCAGGAAGAACACGGCAAACGCCATGCCGGAATATTCGACGTGGAAACCGGCAACAATTTCCGATTCACCTTCCGAGACGTCAAACGGTGCGCGGTTGGTTTCTGCTACACCGGAAATAAAATACACCAGGAACAGCGGCAACAACGGTAACCAGAACCAGTGCAGCACACTGCCCTGCTGTGCCTGCACGATTTCCACCAGGTTCAGACTGCCACCGGCAATCAATACGCCGACCAGCGCAAAGCCCATGGCAATTTCATAAGACACAATTTGTGCAGCGGAACGCATGGCGCCCAGAAAGGCGTACTTGGAATTGGATGCCCAGCCGGCAATGATGACGCCGTAAACACCCATGGATGTTAGTGCCAGGATGTACAACAGGCTGGCGTCAATATTGGCCAGCACCAGGGTATCCGTAAACGGCAACACTGCCCAGGCCGCCAGCGCCGGCGCAATCGAGATGGTCGGCGCAATAAGAAACAGAAAACGGTTGGAGTTCGTCGGAATAATAATTTCCTTGAACAACAACTTCAGCGCATCGGCGATCGGCTGCAACCAGCCTCGCGGGCCCACCCGGTTGGGACCAATACGCACCTGCATGTAACCAATGACCTTGCGTTCTGCAAATGTCAGATAGGCCACGCCAAGCAACAGCGGTACCACGATAACAATGATCTTGATGAGGGTATACAGGAATACATTGGCCGTAATGTCATCCCAGAAGTGCACGCCCAGCATGACAAGCAGCAACGTCGCTATGCCCGCCGTCAGCACGGTAGCCAGCAACTGCATCTTGTACTTTTCTAGCAGTGTATGTGCCATGGATACCGTTCCCGTCAAACCCGCTCGATGCCAATCGGGCCGAAAGCAGCGCCCAGTGAAGTGGCAGCCTGCGTTCCGGATTGTATCCACAGACAACCATCAGGTACGCGCTCACTGATTTCAACATCCATGGTGGCACTGGCATCACCCTGCCTCACCGTCACTGTATAGCCGTCACGTACGCCGGATTTTTCGGCTTGCGCTGCATTCAGCCGTAGCCGTTCGGCTGCTTCGGTATCCGGCGTAGCCTGCAAGGCCGGCGCATGACGTAGCAGTGCGTCAACCGCATTGATGGCGACATCACCGACACGCTCGAGGCCGTCCACCACGCTGGCCTGCGCAACAACTCCGGCGGCCTGGCTGTTATCCAGCGCGACCGTACCGAGCTGCTGCTGCAGCGCATCACGAATTTCTTC
>JAQBDO010000164.1:0-5816 GCA_032124375.1 Gammaproteobacteria bacterium | reverse complement strand
ATAGTAATTTTTAAATTCATTGATGGCGTTGTGCTGTAACGCCTTGACCATGTCCGCGACGAAACGCTCGGAATGCAAATAGACCACGCGCGCGCCAGGCTTGTTGGCAACAATCATGTTGCCAACGGCATGCATTAAATGTGTCTTGCCGAGGCCCACCCCACCATAAATAAACAGCGGATTGTAGGCGCCCCCCGGGTTCTCACCGACCTGCATCGAAGCCGCCCGTGCTAGTTGATTGGACTTGCCGGCGACGAAGGTATCGAAGGTGAAATCCGGATTCAGATTACTCTTGTGTGCTATCGAAGCCGGCCTGGATAACTGGCCTGGCTGTTGAATATGGTCAGCTGTTGCAGGCCGGGCGACTTTTTTGCTGCAACCGATATCCAGTTTCAGATGGGTATCTGCACCCGGACCAATATCATGTAATGTTTGTGAGATCGTTTTGAAATGATGCTTGCGAACCCAGTCGAGTACAAACTGGTTAGGCGCCAGCAGCTGCAGGTCTTCACCGTCCTCTACTGCATGTAAAGGCCGTATCCAGGTGTTGAATTGTTGCTCGGGGAGTTCATTTTCGAGTCGAACCAAGCACTGTTGCCAGAGTGAACCTTCCACCTGTATAACCCCCTTTTTATTGTGTCATCACAAATTGCAGGAGAGGGAGTCTATACCTGTCGAAAAAAGTTATCCACACCCTGATACCATGTTATTGAGTCTATATATCCTTGACAGGGAGTATTGGAAAAATGTAACCTTTGCGCCCTTTTCGCGCCCGCTAACGGCGTGAATTTATTTGAGAAAACATTTAGAAGTGGCGAGTCATGAAAAGAACCTTTCAACCCAGCACCCTGAAACGTAAGCGTAACCATGGTTTCCGTGCCCGCATGGCAACCAAGGGTGGCCGCCGCGTCATCAATGCCCGTCGTGCCAAGGGCCGGGCCCAGCTTTCTGTCTGACCCCTTACCCTCGTGCACCGGTACAAAGCGATTTCCACGGCGGGTTCGGCTGACCGAGGCGGAAGACTATCAGCGCGTTTTTAAAGGTAGTGGCTACAGGCTGAATAATAGCTGGATGACCGTTCTGGCCAGTCCCAATCAGCAGACACATCCACGTTTGGGTCTGGCGATATCCCGTAAGGTAGCGCGTAGTGCCGTTGCCCGGAATCGTATTAAACGTGTTATTCGGGAGAGTTTTCGTCACTGGCAAACGCGTCTGGGACCACTGGATATTGTGATTCTTGGCCGTGGCGGCGTCTCTGCCCGGACTACCAGGGAACTGGACAAAGCACTCGAAATACTCTGGTTAAAACTGATAGAAAAATGCGCTGGATCGTCATCCAATTAATACGCGGTTACCGTTTGCTGCTCAGTCCATGGCTGGGTAACAACTGCCGTTTCTACCCGACCTGCTCCAGTTACGCGATTACCGCGGTAGAGCGCTTTGGCGTGTTGCGCGGCAGTTATCTGGCAATCAGGCGACTATTGCGCTGCCATCCCTGGCATGCGGGCGGTGTCGATCAGGTACCGGTTAAGGAGACCGGGCACAGTCATGGATAATCAACGTCTACTGTTATTTATTGGCCTGTCCTTTGTCATGCTGCTGTTATGGCAAGCCTGGATGGAAGACTATGGCCCGACACCACAGGCTGAAGTGCCGGTGGCGATGACCGATCAGGCAGCAGATATGCCTGCCGGTTCCCCACTGGATGCCAGCACGGATAGCACGGATCTGCCCGGTGTCGGTGCAGAACTGGCAAGTCAGGACAAGGCCATGCCGGAGACAGCGCTACTGAAGAATGCTCAGTATATAGACGTCGAAACCGATCTCTTCCATATAAAAATTGATACCACCGGCGGTGATCTGCGCCAGGCTGACCTGTTGGCCTACCCGGCCACCACCGCCCCGGATTCCCCGCCGTTTAGACTGTTAAATGACAGTATGCCGAACCTGTTTGTGATCCAGTCCGGCCTGCGTGCCAGTGTCGGTACCGAGCCGACACACCACGTTGTCTATACACCGGAACAAAGCAGTTACCGCATGGCGGACGGGGAAGATGAGTTGCAGGTCTCCATGGTCTGGCACAGCCCCGAGGGTGTCGAGGTTATCAAGCGCTATACTTTTCACCGCGGCAGCTATGCCATCGATCTGCAACACGAGGTGCTGAATCACAGTGCACTCGAATGGCAGGGTCGCCAGTATCGACAGTTGCAGCGAACCCAGGTAGCCGAAACCAATCAGAGCTCGTTTATCTATACCTATATGGGCGGCGTCATTTACAGCCCGGAAGAAAAGTACGAAAAAATCAAGTTTGAAGACATGGCGGATGCCAACCTGGACCGCACCATCACCGACGGCTGGGCGGCGATGCTGCAACATTATTTCCTTGGCGCGCTGATCCCTGTACGCGGAGAAACCGATCGTTATTACACCACCACCCTGAGCAATGCCCGCTACGTCATTGGCATGATTGCACCGAACCGCGTGGTTCCCGCCGGTAGCTCTGCTGTGTACGAAACCCGTCTATTTGTAGGTCCAAAACTGCAGGACGAAATGAAACAGGTGGCTCCCGGGCTGGAGTTGACCGTGGATTACGGGCTGCTTACCGTGCTGGCGCAGCCGGTGTTCTGGCTGCTATCGACCATTCATGGGCTGATTGGCAACTGGGGCTGGGCGATTGTTTTTGTGACGATGTTAATCAAGCTGGCCTTCTACAAACTCTCCGAGACCAGTTATAAATCCATGGCCAATATGCGCAAGCTGGCACCGCGCATGAAGACGCTGAAGGAACGCTATGGCGATGATCGCCAGAAGCTGAACCAGGCGATGATGGAAATGTACAAGAAGGAAAAGATCAATCCGCTGGGCGGTTGTTTGCCTATCGTAGTGCAGATCCCGGTGTTTATTTCTCTCTACTGGGTGTTGCTGGAGGCAGTCGAACTGCGCCAGGCCCCTTTTATTCTCTGGCTAACCGATCTGTCGCAGCCGGATGCCTACTATGTTCTGCCGTTGCTGATGGGTATCACCATGCTGATTCAGCAACGCTTGAATCCGGCCCCGATGGATCCGATTCAGGCCAAGGTGATGATGGCACTGCCGGTGGTGTTTACCGTATTCTTTGCCTTCTTTCCGTCCGGCCTGGTGCTTTACTGGGTCGTCAATAATACCCTGTCTATTGCCCAGCAATGGGTGATCACGCGGCGCATCGAGCGCGGCGGGAAATAACCGCCAGCCGTCACCGTGGTCAATTCGGCCACCGATACCATTGCTGCGATTGCCACGCCTCCCGGTCAGGGTGGCGTTGGCATTGTGCGTATCTCCGGGCCGGATACACCCGCGATTGCAGAGGCGCTGCTCGGACGGGTACCGATGCCGCGTCGTGCCGAGCTACACAGTTTCAGAGAGGCAGATGACAGTCTGATTGATGAGGGCATTGCGCTGTATTTCGAGGCGCCCGCCTCGTTTACCGGTGAACATGTGCTGGAATTGCAGGGCCATGGTGGCCCGGTGGTGATGGGCTTGCTGTTGCAACGCGTGCTTTCGCTGGGCGCGCGCCCTGCCCGTCCCGGTGAATTTTCCGAGCGCGCGTACTTGTATAACAAGCTGGATCTGGCACAGGCGGAAGCTATCGCCGACCTCATTGAAAGTGGTACTGCTCAGGCGGCGCGAGCCGCGGTGCGTTCCTTGCAGGGTGATTTTTCCAGGCAGGTCGAAGCGCTGATTGAGACATTGACGCGCGTGCGCATCTACGTCGAGGCCGCGATTGATTTCCCCGAGGAAGAAATTGATTTTCTTGCCGACGAAACGTTGCAGCGCATGCTGCTTGAACTGCAGGCGAACTTTAGGGACATACTGAGGCGGGCGCAGCAGGGACAGTTATTGCGTGACGGCATGACGCTGGTGATTGCCGGACGTCCGAATGCCGGCAAGTCCAGTTTGCTGAATGCGCTGGTAGGTAATGAAACCGCGATAGTGACTGCGATACCGGGGACTACCCGTGATGTGTTGCGTGAGCATATCCAGATCGACGGTCTACCGCTGCATATTATCGATACCGCCGGTCTGCACGACAGTGAAGACCCGGTAGAACAGGCCGGCATGCAACGTGCGCGCGCGATGCTGGCGCAGGCGGATCGCGTGTTACTGGTGATTGATGATGAGGCAGGATTTACCGCTGCGGACGCAGCTATCCTGAATGAGCTGCCCGCCGGCGTGCCGCATACCCGGGTGTTCAACAAGGTCGATGTGACCGGCCGTGTGCCTGGTTTGTGCAGCAGTACCCACCAGCAGGCAGTCGCCCTCTCCGCACAAACCGGAGCCGGTATGGACGGACTACGCGCGCACCTCAAGCATTGCGCAGGCTATAGTGAGCAGACCGAGGGTGGCTTCAGTGCGCGGCGGCGTCATCTTGATGCCCTTGAACGCGCCCACCAATCGGTGCTTGCCGGCATCCAGCAACTTGAGCAACAGCGGGCCGGGGAGCTGCTGGCCGAGGAGTTGCGACAGGCACAACAGGTGCTGGGAGAAATTACCGGCACTGTCAGCAGCGATGATTTACTGGGTCGCATCTTCAGCAGCTTTTGTATCGGTAAGTGAACCGACAAATTCGGCGTAAAATTACATATATAGCAGGGTATAAATATTTATATCACCCTATTATATGCTATATCTAACTGTATTTATTGGGTTATTTTTTAACTAATTTAGGACCGACAGCCAATGCCGGCAGAAATGAAAATGTCCTCCCGCGAGCTCGGGCTGGTGCTGGCGCAGCAATTACTGGGTGTTGAAGACCTGCACTACGGGTTATGGGACGCGGATCTGGAGCTGTCTGTGAACAATCTGTTCACCGCCCAGCAGCGCTATAGCGCGATGTTGCTGGGGCAGATTGAATGTTTGCTCTGTGATCGCAGTGCCCCCCGAATTCTTGATGTCGGTTGTGGTACCGGCCATCTATTAGAGCAACTGATTGGGTACGGTTACCACGTCGATGCAGTGAACCCGTCAGCACACCTGAACAAATTGGTAAGCGCACGCCTGGCTGCGCTGCAGCCTGCAGCGACCACCCTTTACGAAACCACCTTCGAGTCCCTGCCGTTCGCACAGTTACAGCAGCAATATGACCTGTTGTTGTTCAGCGAAAGTTTTCAGTACATTCCGCTGCCGGATATTTTCGCAGATGCCCCAGGCTTGCTGCGCAGTGGTGGCCGTCTGGTGATTTGTGATTTTTTCAAGAACAGAGCGCATGGTGATGGTGGTGATGGTGATCGCAGTTTCAGTGGCGGGCACCTGCTGGACGAATTTTATTGCACTGTCGAGCACTCACCTTTTCGGATCAGTTACGACGAGGATCTGACAGCGCGTGTTAGCCCAAATATTGCGTTGCTGGATGAATGGTTGCGCCAGCGTCTGGTTCCCGCCCTGTCTTCCATTGATGAATATTTACTGGGCAATCGACCGCGACTGGCCCGTGTGCTGAAGTGGCTGGCGCGTCACAAACTTGCACGGGCGCGCTATAAATATCTATCGGGACATCGCAGCCAGGCGGTCTTCGAAAAGTACAAGAGCTATCGCTTGCTGGTGCTCGATCTCAAACAATAGCAGTAACTCATATTGGTTATTAATTAGAGTAAGCCCTACTTACAGTGTTTACTGGTATAGCGAGGAAGCGATATTGACGGGATTGTATCCATAAATTATTGTTTGCTATATTTATATTCTTTGCTATAAAAACTGTTAAGTTATTATTTTTATTGTGAATATGGCCATTAGCGAAGATAAGCAGTTGCGCAGAGCCTATACCAGTAGCCACTCATATC
>JAQBDO010000163.1:0-2537 GCA_032124375.1 Gammaproteobacteria bacterium | reverse complement strand
CCTCGAATATCTGTACCAACCAGGGACTGCTGGTAACCGCGGCAACCATTCACATGTCGTTGCTGGGTGCGGAAGGACTCAAACGTGTTGCGCAGGCCAGTCATGCCAATACCCGCAAGCTGGTTGCAGCGCTGACTGCGAGTGACTACGTCGAACCGGTTTTTAATCGACCGTATTTTCATGAGACGGCGTTGCGTTTCTCGCTGCCGCTGGAAAACGTGATGCGACCGCTGTATGCGCACAATATTCTGCCCGGCTATGCGCTGGCGCAAGACTATCCGGAGCTGGCTGACACGCTGCTGGTGTGTGCCACAGAAAAGCGTTCTGACGCGGATATCGCGATGTACGCCGAGCACCTCGGCAGAATTATCAAGACACAGACCGCGGCAGCTTGCCCGGTCAAGCCAAAGATGGCCTGACGGCCAGTATCGCAACAACTGTAAACAGGGGAACAACAATGGCAACAGTGACTTTGCAAGGCAAAACTTTTAGTACCAATGGCGAACTGCCGGCTGTCGGCAGTGCCGCGCCCGACTTTAACCTGGTGGATGGCAAACTGAGTGATGTCCATCTGGCGGATTACCGTGGCAAGAAGCTTATTCTGAATATCGTCCCCAGTCTGGACACGCCGACCTGTGCGACCTCGACAAAGGTGTTTAATGAGAAGGCCGGTAGTCGTGATGATGTGCTGGTACTGGTGGTATCCGCTGATTTGCCATTTGCGCAGGGCCGTTTTTGCACCGCCGAGGGTGTCGGCAATGTCGCGCCGCTGTCGATGATGCGCAGCCGTGCTTTTGCCAAGGACTACGGTGTGTTGATGACGGACGGGCCGCTGGCCGGTATCACTGCGCGTGCAGTTGTTGTGCTTGATGAAGCCGGCAAGGTTTTGTATACCCAGCTGGTTCCGGAGATTGCCGACGAGCCCGATTACGACGCAGCCCTGGCCGCGTTATAAATTAACCTGCAGGGCCGAATTTGTTCGGCCAATAACCCGGTCAAATACCCGATTAAGCGTCGGGCACAAGTGAATCCGACCCTGCAAACGAATTCTGGATTGGATTAAAAAGTCATGCTTATATTTGAACATTCACATAGCGGACGCCGCGCACTCGCGCAGGCGCCGATGCAGGCAGCTGACACATCGGACATTCCCGCCAGCATGCTGCGCACCGATGTTCCCGGTCTGCCATCGACCTCCGAAATGCAGGTGGTCCGGCATTACACGCGGCTGTCGCAGAAGAATTTTTCCATTGATACCCAGTTCTATCCGCTGGGTTCCTGCACCATGAAATACAACCCGCGGGCCTGTAATACGCTGGCCATGTTGCCGGGCTTTCTGGCGCGTCATCCACTGGCGCCGGAGTCCATGGGCCAGGGTTTTCTGGCCTGCATGTATGACCTGCAGGAGATACTGAAAGAGGTCACCGGTATGCGGGCCGTCAGCCTGACGCCGATGGCCGGTGCGCAGGGCGAGTTTGCCGGTGTGGCCATGATCCGTGCCTACCATGATGCCAGCGGTGACAGCGGACGTACCGAGATCCTGGTGCCGGATGCAGCGCATGGTACCAACCCGGCGACCGCGGTGATGTGTGGCTACAAGGTACGTGAGATACCCACTGATGCCCAGGGTGATGTCGATATGGAGGCATTGAAACAGGCGGTTGGTCCGCAGACTGCTGGCATTATGCTTACCAATCCGTCCACGCTGGGTGTGTTCGAGCGCCGTATTGAAGAAATCGCTGCAATCATACACAAGGCGGGTGGCCTGCTGTATTACGACGGCGCAAACCTGAACGCGATACTTGGCAAGGTGCGACCCGGCGACATGGGTTTCGACGTGATTCACATGAATCTGCACAAGACCTTTTCAACGCCGCACGGTGGTGGTGGCCCCGGCGCCGGTCCGGTTGGTGTCAGCAAGCGGCTTGAGCCGTTCATGCCGGTACCGATTGCCGGTTATGACGGTGACCAGTATTACTGGATAACAGAAGCAGTGCGTCCGCAAAGTATTGGTCGCCTGTCCGCCTTTATGGGCAATGCCGGTGTGCTGATGCGTGCCTATATCTATGCCCGCATGCTGGGGCGTGAAGGCATGCACCGCGTGGCCGATTACGCCACCCTGAATGCCAACTACCTGATGGCCCGATTGATCAAGGCCGGTTTCGATGTGGCTTTTCCAGGGCGCCGTGCCACGCATGAATTTATTGTGACGCTGAAGCGCCAGCAAACGGAACTGGGTGTCACGGCCATGGATTTTGCCAAGCGTCTGCTGGACTATAACTTCCATGCGCCGACCACCTATTTTCCGATGCTGGTACCCGAGTGCCTGTTGATAGAGCCGACCGAGACCGAGACCAGGGAAGAGCTGGATGCGTTCGTGGAGGCCATGATCAAGATTCAGCAGGAAGCCGAGCACAGTCCGGAGCTGTTGAAGGAGGCGCCGCATACCCGGCCGGTACGACGTCTGGACGAGGTGCGCGCCGCCAAGCAGCTGGATCTGGCCTGGAGTGGGCCGACCGATTAATCCGCAGCTTGTT
>JAQBDO010000162.1:0-6016 GCA_032124375.1 Gammaproteobacteria bacterium | reverse complement strand
TGGAAAGAAGCGACCTCCTGGGATCCGTTTACCAGAAATCGAAAGGTAAGGCCGTTCTTTCGCACAATATCCTGGGATTCCTCATACTCGTTGGGAGCGAACCTGATCCTGTCGCACTGCAGCACAAGGGACATGTCGTTTTTCTGGATAGCGGCATTGGGGTACGGTGGCCCGCTGTAGGTCCAGTCCGCCAATGCCGTGGTGGAAAGAAGGATACCGCCGAACGAAGCCAGTATCGCTGCATTCAGTATGTTGCGCATCAGAGTGTCCTCGATTGTGTGTTCATTAGTAATTTTTGTTGTTCGGGCAGTGTACGTAGAAAAAGGGCACTGACCCCTTTTCTATAAGCCGGGAGGACGGCGTTAGTCACGAGCTGTCGCCGCTACCGAGGGTGGCTGACTGCGGATGATTCCCGGCGTTGTCACTTTGAGTGATCACCTTCCCCCGCGGGCAGGGCTTCACTGCGGCCGTCGCCGGTAGGATCGGCACTGTTCTGCCACTCCAGAAATATCACTTGCTCCGGTGGAATCGTGCGCGTGCAACTTACCTGCATCACCACGCGCAGCCCATCGGTGAAATAGGGGTCCTCGGTAAGGTTTGCGCGCGGCGCGTGTGGCGACGCCGGCGGGACCCCGGTAACAAAGGCAAAGCGCTCGACCACACCTACTACCAGCAGGCTTTGCAACACATGCTCTCGCGCTTCATCCACGTTCGGGTCGATAACATGGGTGGTCAAGGTCGGCGACAGCAGCGTCGCCTTGACACTGATATCCCGGCTCACCTGCCCCACCCAGACAGATTGCCCACCAAAGCGAAAAGGCGCCATCCACAGGCGCAGGTGATTGCGTTGCAGGATGGTGTTACGCGCGCGCTGGAGTGCCAGGTCCTGGGGCCGGTCAAACAGGTACAGCGGACTCACCGGTGCCACAGGATAGGCGGCGCCCGAGATCGCGGCACCCACCATGCGCTCGATCGTATCGAGGTTGATGCGGTGGGTAAAAGACCAGCCGCCACGGGACAGTGCCGCCAGCATCTCATCGAGATCACCGATCAGCACCAGGTTAATGGGGTCACCCTCGCGTTCACTATTCTCGTCCGATACACAGCAGGGCAGTTCGCGCAATCGGGTGCGCAGCTCAGTAAGGGTCAGCTCCGGGCGCAGCTGGTCGGGGTATATTTGCAATGGGTGCAGTTGCTCGTAATCAAATTCGCCGTCCGGCAGCGGCACGGCAAACCCGAAATTCACCACGTGCTGGTCACCGGCCAGCATGATGTTGATATAGCGACCGCCTTCATGTCGGGGGGCGAGTACATAGCCCTCCGTCACCTGCCCCGAGGTGCTCTTCAGCGGCATGGCAAGATCAGCAAATCGCTCACTCGCCCGTTTTTCGTCCTCCTCCGATAGTCCTATCTCAAACAGTGCGGCAGCTTCATTGGGGGCAAAATAATTGGGGTCCAGCGCGGATACCAGTAACCAGTGGCTGTGCTCCGATCGATTATCGATTTGCAGCCAGATGGCCTGCAGGCCCACGCTGGCAAGGTCCACGCCGTACAGGCGCTCCGCCTGATCATCGCCGAGTATACGTACCGAGACAGTGATGCTGTGCTCGCTCTTGGTATAGGCCTCGCACTCACCCGTGCAGGGCTCCAGCGGCTGCGGAGAATAGGTCGCACAGCTGAACAGCATTGGCAGCAACAGGCATAGTCTGAGCAATTGGCCGAACGCGCGCGCGGATAATGGAAACAGGCTCATGGCGAGGCCTCCCGGGCAGGGAGCACTGTGCTGTGATTCCGCAGATCCTCACTCACATAGCGCAGAACCGCCTCGAACAAGGCGCCGCGCGGGTAGCGGGTATCGTCGGGTCTATCCGCCAGGAAATCGAGCTCCTCCTCGATATCGATGGCCACACCCCAGTGGTCGGCGTTGGCGTAGCCCAGCAGGGTCGAGCCCGGCCAGGTGCCCTCCGATATCGTTAGCTGGCCGTCGTTGCGGGGATCGCTGGCGGCAAGGATTTCCCAGCTCGGCCAGAGGGCCCGCGCAATATGTTCACGGGTAGCAAAAGCCAGCAGGGTGTAGAAGCGGACGGTATCTGGCAGGGGATGGCTTTTCAGCCAGTCGCGTCGAACCAGTGGTAGCAGGCTATCTAATACCCCGCCATCACCCGGGTCACAGCGGTCAGCAAATATACCGGTGAGAAAGGTGTCGTAAGCCCAGTTGCCCTGTTCTGCGACCTCGCTGCCCAATATCGGCCCCGCAACGCTGACTACCGCCACAACTCGCCGGGCTTGCTCCGGGTAGTCGGCGAGAAACCGGAGAATATCCACGGCTCCTTTTGAGTAACCGAGTAATACTATCGGTCCATCCGTGGCTGATGTCAGGCCGTCGGCGATCATCTTCGCATTGTGCTCAGCACTGGACCTGCCGCTGATGGCCACTTCCCCCACCGGGTACCCTTCGCCTGCCAGGCGTGCGATCGTATTCCGATAGGCTATGGACGCTGGGCCGAAACAGTCGGAAAAGGCCCCGCCCACCACGAACACCTGCAGCGCCGGATTCAGCGATGGCAAAAGGCCGGAAGTCTGCAGTGGGGATTCGTCGTCGAGGCGCCACAGCAGTCTTTCACAGGCGTTACCCCGCTGCTCTGGCGACACCCCGTGACTCTTCGCGAGGGTACAAAAGATATCCCTGAAGTGGGCGCGCCCATCCGCCGTCACCCCTGCCGCGGGCGCTGGAAGAACCGCTTTGGTTGCCTGGAACTCCTCATACTGCGGCACGCTGGTGCAGCCATTGGATAAAAGGAGAGCAAGCACCGGCAGGACCAGGCGAGAGCTGGTACTGAAGTGCGAGACAGTCGCCTGTAGCGACCGCCAGACGTTACGGAGTGAGTGGCCGCTAGAAAATTGGTAGTGCTGTGTCACCAGTTGTTTCTCAGTTTTGGGCTGGTATCTTTTCAGCCTGCGTCATAATCTGGCCTCCAGTATGAAGTCCCTAGTATGATACGCAAGGAATTCAAACTTGTACTAACCGGGGAGTCAGTCACTTCACTGGCATTTACCAATCCCCGACATCGGCGGTTTGCTGCACTGACTGCTCATGTCCGCCTCGACCTGGAAAGTGAAGATGACATCAATTGCTGCGCGCTGGTCACGGTCAACCCTTTCAGTGCGCATTATCACAGGGCTCACACTCGGTATTCTGACGGGCCTGTTCTTCGGCGAACCCGCCGGCGTGCTGCAGCCCGTTGCTGATATTTATATCCGCCTGATGCAGATGACTGTACTGCCGTATCTTCTCGTCTCAGTGATCATCGGATTGGGTCAGCTCAGTACAACCGAGGCCAGGCGGCTGGCACTGCGCGGTGGCAGCCTGCTCCTTCTCGTCTGGCTGTGTGCCAGCATGATCATTGTCTTGCTGCCCTTGACTTTTCCCGAAATAGAAAGTGCCTCGTTTTTCAGTCGAACCCTCATAGAACCAGCGCAGTCCATTTCCTTCACCGACATCTACTTTACTGCCAACCCCTTCGACTCGCTGTCTCGTAACGTGGTACCAGCGGTGGTGTTATTCAGCTGCATGGTGGGCGTTGCCCTGATCGGCCTCAAAGACAAGGAAGTACTGCTCGCTCCCATGCGCACCTGGAGCGCTGCCATTGTCCGCGTGACACTCTTTATAGTTGAGCTGACACCTTACGGCGTTTTTGCCATCGGCGCCGCAACTGCCGGGACCATCGACCTCGAAACCCTGGGGCAACTGGAAGTCTACCTGGTGGTCCTCGCGGCGGGCGCGCTGCTACTGGCATTCCTGGTGTTGCCCCTGCTGGTCACCGCGGTAACGCCGTTTACTTACCGGGAAGTCGTCGGCATCGCTCGCGATGCCCTGCTCACAGCCTTTGTGGCCAACAGTGCCTTTATCGTGCTTCCCATTCTCATCGAACGCAGCAAGCTGTTGTTGTCCCGCCACGGCATGCTGGACAACAACACCGATTCGGCGGCCGAGGTGCTGATCCCGGTGATGTTCAATTTCCCGAATGCGGGCAAGTTACTGACACTGCTGTTCATACCTTTTGCCGCATGGCTCAGCGGCGCGACCCTGCCCCCTGCCGATTACGGTCATTTACTGGCTGTCGGTATTCCCAGTTACTTTGCCAAGGCGCAACTCGCATTGCCCTTCCTGCTGGACCTGCTGGAGCTGCCACAGGACCTGTTTGAGCTTTACATCCCGACCACCATCCTCACCGGCAAGTTCGACTCGATGGTCACCGCCATGAATCTGCTGGTATTCGCATTACTCGGCGCAGCGGCCGCCGGTGGATTCATGGTTTTCCAGGCTGCGCGCATATTGCGTGCGTTGAGCATGATTATCGGCGGGACGCTTATTACGGTGGTGATACTGCGGTTGCTACTGGCGACGGCCGTCGACACTTCTTACGACCTGGATGAGGCCGTGCGAGACATGCACCGGTCCACCATGGACGTGGCTAGTGTAGTGCACGAAGCAGTGCCCCGGGCCTCGGGGGAGGGCGCTGATCTAGGCCCTATGGAGCGCATCCGTGCTCGCGGCTCACTGCGCATAGGCTTTGACCCCAACAACCTGCCCATGAGTTTCTTCAACGCCGGCGGAGAACTGGTCGGTTTCGATGTAGAGCTTGCAGGGCAACTGGCCACAGCATTGGGAGTGACAGCTGAATTTGTGCCCGTGAGCTGGCCCGATTTGCCGCGCCTGCTGGAGCAAGGGGTGATCGACATAATGCCCGGGGTCTGGTATCGCCCCTACTGGTTTTCGTCCCTGCGCCTGTCAAACCCCTATTTGACCGGCACCCTGGGGCTGGCCATGCGAGACGAGCGCCGCAAGGAGTTCGCCACTGTTGCAGAGTTGCGGGCCAGCAGTGGACTCAAAATCGGTGTGCCGCTGGACGCCAGCCAGATTCGCACCAGCATGCAGTACTACTTTGGCGACTCTGATACCCAGTTCATCACTGTCGAATTCTGGCAGCCCTACTTCGAGGGGAAGCATCCGGAGCTGGACGCTTTCCTGCTGCCGGCCGAAAACGCATCCGCCTGGTCCCTGCTGTACCCGCAATACAGCGTTGTGGTGCCGCAGCCTGACCCTGTGCGGGTCCCCACGGCGTTTGGCATGGCTCGCAACCCGGGCGAACTGGCAGACGTGGTAAATGAATGGATTGTGTTTGCTGAAAATGCGGGGCTTGTCCAGAGGTCTTATGACTTCTGGGTGCTTGGGCAGGGAGCTCGCCCGGTCGAGCCGCGCTGGTCTATTGTGCGGGACGTTCTGGGCTGGGTTGATTGAACCTCCGCACGCAGTAAGCCAGCAAAGAGATACCGCCAGGTTAACTTATTTTTGCTCGCCAAGTGGGAGTCCAGAACGGATATGCCCATGAGAACCGGCTCAAAGTGGGTCCGCATGAAGCGTTTTCTGGCACTGGAAGTCGATTTGTTTCGCACCAGCCCAGGACCTCAAGTTACTTGTCAGTACCCTAGGACGCGCTGCATTTGTCGGTCGGAAACCAACGGGTCGATCATGCCTCCTTAGTGTTGTAACTCAAATGACCAATCCCAGCGCGAAAACTCAGGTGCATTCATTCAAGTACATTGATATGGGGTTTTTCGAGAGCAGCGACATATCTGCAGGATCTCAATTTTGACGAGTCGAGGCTCATACGGTATGGAATGAGATACTGGATTTCTGGCGCAACGAGTTCGCGAGTGTCGTGGATACGACCTGGATGGCCGAGTGCCGGATTGTCCTCCAGAAGACTCACAGCATGGCGGATTCGCATAAGCACCAGCATTGCGGCCTGGAGAACATCTTTGGCAATGTAATCGGCTTTCTGGTCGAGGTTTTGCGGAGCTGTAGCCAGCCACCTAATCTGCATCCAGTGCCCACTTTGCTAAGGTTTGCTTAAGTTCGTCCTCGCTGGCAAATTTCTCTGCATCGGCTTCTTTTATCGCCTGTTGTATTTCCTGGACCTGCGATCCATTGAATTCGATGAATTCCCGAATG
>JAQBDO010000161.1:0-7225 GCA_032124375.1 Gammaproteobacteria bacterium | reverse complement strand
CGATCAGCAAGATCCTCAATTGAGACCATGGCCGCAACTGTACCGCAGAGAGGCATGGATTGCGGGGCTACAGCAAGCCATTCGTTCAGTGAGCCGCACTCGTCTGCCTCTACATGGGAAAAGCCAATATAACGAAGCTGTTCGACTGGTAAAATGCTCGCGACAGCTTCACGTACAAGAGGAAACATCTTTCTGGGTCCGGTGTGAAATAACAATGGCTCATCATCAGTTATTAGGTACTGGTTAAACGAAAAGCTGTTACCATTTTTAAATAATACCGGTGTGTTGATCCTATATATCCCGTCGGTAATTTCATGGATGTTCGTCCCTGATTGGATATTTGTAACAGTCATTACATTTCCCTCATTATGAAGGTGACATCAAGCTTAAGTGTAGACTACTGCCAGCCTCCCGCTTCTGAATATCGGAAAGGTAAGGAAATTACTGGCTTGCACAGGTCGGGGGCCTACCTAATGGAGGCCCTGTTTCGTGGCGATTAAGGCCTTCCTGTACGTGCAGAAAACAACCTGGCACAGGGTTACTGTTAGGCGATTATCGGCTTTCTTCGGGCCTACAGCACAATGAAAAACGGCGACCCGAAGGCCGCCGCAGAGTGGATGCACGGGCAGTGTCGGTCTGCCGCGGTGCCGGGGTTACCCGTCGAGCTGAGAGATGACGAAGGGTATGGAAACCATCGCGATGGCAGCAGCAACGATATAGAGCTTCATTTCGCCGAGCAGGACTTCGATGGCTCCGGCGACCTGTGCATCCGCTGTCACACCATGGCCGGCTGGCAAGCCGGTCGCTCGACACCGACCGACGCCTCGGCGCTGACCGATGCCGATGCAGCCGACGGTGTGGGCTGTGACGTGTGCCACAAGCTGACCAACCCTGACGACTCGTAACATAGCGGCGTGCAAACCCCGCCCTTCGTCGCCAATGACGGTGGCTCGCCGGTCGAGGGCTACTATGGCAGTGCACAACTCTCCCTGTCGGCCGCCAACGCCAAGCTCGGTCTCTACGGCGATGCGGTGCCCAAACATCAGTGGGACCAATCGCAGTTCCACCGCTCGGTCGATTTCTGTGGCTCCTGCCATGACGTGTCCAACCCGGTCGTCGGCGACCTTGCGCCGAACAACGGCGCGCAACAGCCACTGTCCCCCGGTACCTTCGACGGCTATATCAATACGCCGTCAACCCCGCGCATCATCGGAGACAAGGCCGCCTTCAATAACCCGCCGTATAAATATGGCGTGGTCGAACGCACTTACAGCGAGTACAAGGCAAGCGCCCTGTCGCAAACACTGGTGTCGGACTACGCCACCCTGCCGCTGGAGCTGCAGGACGGCGCGATCCAGCTTGCGCGCGAAGCTGCACTGGTCGCGGGCACCGGTGGCAATTACAAGGACGGTGTCGACCGCTACTTCAGTTGCCAGACTTGTCACATGGCAGCGACCACCGCGCTGGGCTGCAACAAGCAAGGCGTGCCGCTACGCAGCGACCAGCCCAAACACGATCTCACCGGTGGCAACTACTGGATGCCACAGGTTATGCAGTACATGGACACAGCGGGCACGTTGCTGCTCGGTGGCGTCCTGAGCAGTGCAGAGACCATCGGCATGAACGATGGCATCGCACGCGCGCAGGCCAATCTCGAAAACGCTGCATCGCTCAAGGTGACCGGCAACACGCTGCGTATCGTGAACCTGACCGGCCACAAGCTGATCTCTGGTTACCCAGAGGGGCGACGCATGTGGCTCAACATCGTATGGAAAGACGCCGACGATACGACGATTCGCGAGGATGGTAAATACGGCCCTTTGGTACTCAGCTACGACATCGACGGTAACACCGGCAACGACACGGTCAATACCCTGCTTGACCTCGACGATCCGAACACGAAGGTCTACGAGGCGCACGGCGCCATTACCCAGGAGTGGGCGGCGAAACTGATAGCGGTATCTGCGGGCTACGGCACCGTGCCCGTGGCCTATGACCGCATCACCGGCGCGGTCACGGCCACAGTCGCCAACATTGCCGCGCTCACCCCGGGTGACTACCACGAGACATTTCACTTCGTGCTGAACAACAAGGTGGTCAAGGACAACCGCATACCACCTTGGGGCATGGCCTACAACGAGTCGCTGAAGCGCTCTATTTTACCGGTGCCTGCGACGCAATACGGCAACCCGGGTCCGGGAGGTACCTTCAATTACTTCGACGACTTCGCGCTGCACCCACCGGAGGGCGCGGTAACGGCGGATATCAGTCTGATGTACCAGCCGACCAGCTGGGAGTACATCCAGTTTCTGGACCATGCCAACAACGGCAGCGTGGCGTTTCTCGCTAACGAAGGCGCAAACATTCTCGACGCCTGGCTCAATACCGGCATGGCAGCACCGCACGTCATGGCCTCGTCGGCATGGACGGTACCGGACGTCGACCGCGACGGAGTTCCGGATGCGCAGGACAACTGCCCGAATGATGCCAACCCGCTACAAAAGAACAACGACGGTGATACCGAGGGCGACGTCTGCGATGATGACGACGACAACGACGGCTTGACCGACGTTGAGGAAATGAGCTTCGACGGCGACCCGGCGTACAACCCGTCAACTGATACTAATCCCCTGCTCGCCGATACTGACGGTGATGGCATCAGTGACTTCGACGAGGTGAACTACGACGGCCTCCCGGCATACAACGCATTAACCGATATCAACCCGCTCTCGAACAATACCGATGGTGATGCCTACCTGGACGGTATGGATCCCGTGCCGCTGAACTTCAACTACGAAGACGGTGATGTGGCTCCATGGGGATCTCCCAACTCCGTGATCAACGCCGGCGACCTGCTGGTCTGCATGCAGTTCGTACTTGGCGTGAAAGCCCCGACCAACGATGACCTCGCACATGGCGACCTGCACCCCATCGGCGCACCTGATGGACAGATCAACATAGGCGATTACATTCAACTACTGAAGCTGATGCTCTACTAGATCTGGCATCGTGTCGCAGGTCGGGATATAGAAGCCTGGGCCACCCCGCAGACCCCTGTACCAGGGCTGCCATGTATGTATGTCCGGTTTCCGCTGTACTGTTTTAGACATTGCTGCTTTTCAGTATAAACGGACGTTCCCCAGCATTTTTCTAAAGGATGTGTTTTGGCCGAGGCTGTGTAAAAACAAAAAGTGATTTTTAAAAGTGGGATACTGGTGCGACTATAGAAACAATATTGCCAGGTTGCTCCACATACAGTACGAATGTAAATAGCAACCTTTGTTTAAGTGGTAATTGTTTTTCTAATTTTGAAAATAGCGCGTTTTCATACAGCCTCGACCAATAGTTGCCATTAACCGCGCACAATAATAACCGCTGAAAGAACCGTTATTGATATTATTGTGGCATGAGCGATAACAAGCCCCCAATTAGCGCAGATATCACGGTGGTGCTGGAATCCATAATTACATGTCCTGAATGTGGACACCGTGAAACTGAAACAATGCCCACTGATAATTGCCAGTTTTACTACGAGTGCAAAGGTTGCGGCGTGATGTTGCACCCCAAACTGGGTGACTGCTGTGTTTACTGCTCTTTTGGCACAGTGCCATGTCCACCAATTCAAGAGGCGCGTCAGAAAGATAACGGTTCAGCATCCTGCTGTGAGCCTTAATGAACAAGAAATGAGAAGTGAATGTTGCGCCCCCCTTTTCATGTACTCATAACGTCTCTCCATGCTACCTTCAGTAGAACCATAGGTCGAAATCGAGGGACACATCATCCATGTTTGATTTGTTTGCCAACGCGCTTGCTTTCGGCATACTGGGACTGGATCCGACCTCCCGAACAGGAAGTGCTGTGCACTTCTTTATCATGGATGTGGCGAAGATCTTCGTCCTTCTGGTCGTGGTCATTTATATCATGGGCCTGTTGCGGGCTTTGGTTGCACCAGAGAAAGTGCGAGCATTTATACGCGGTCGTCCTGACTGGCAGGCGCGGGGCTTGGCGGTCTCGCTGGGTGCCGTCACGCCGTTCTGTTCCTGTTCTTCAGTACCGCTTTTCATCGGCTTCGTTGAGGCCGGTATCCCGCTGGGCGTGACCTTCTCGTTCCTGATTGCCAGCCCTATGATTAACGAGGTGGCAACCGTCATTCTGGTAGGCATCTTGGGCTGGAAGCTGGCGTTCTTGTATGTATGTCCTTGCCGGTCTGTTTGTGGCATGGTTCGGCGGTATAGTCATGCAACGCTTCAGACCCGAACGCTGGGTCGAGGATTATGTGTGGAAGATCCAGATGGGTGAGGCAGCCCTGCCGGAACCGGATATTTCATTCGCCGGGAGGCATCGTTTCGCATTGGCCGAGGTGCGTGAGATTGTCGGACGGATATGGAAGTGGGTCCTGATAGGCATCGGTGTGGGAGCATTGTTTCACGGCTACGTACCAGCAAGCTGGGTCTCAGAGCATCTGGGCGGTGACAGTTGGTACACTGTACCTGCGGCAGTGGTTTTAGGTATTCCGCTCTATTCCAATGCCACCGGTATCATCCCGGTTGCCGAGGCCATGCTGGGCAAGGGCGTGGCGGTAGGCACAACCCTGGCATTGATGATGAGCGTGGCCGCGCTCTCCCTTCCAGAGATGCTGATTCTTAGGAAAGTCATCCAGTGGCAGGCTCTGGCACTGTTTGCTGCTGTACTCGCCGTGGCCTTTACCCTGGTGGGCTGGGGATTCAACGCAATTGTACGGGTTTGAGGGGTGCATTTATCATGAAACAGATTAAGGTTCTTGGCAGTGGCTGCCGCAATTGCGAGATCACTGCCAACGTCATTGCACAGGCTGCAAAAGACGCCGGTGTCGCGATTGAGATCGAAAAGGTTACCGACATCGCTGAGATCATGGCCTACGGGGTCATGTCCACGCCCGGTGTTGTAGTGGATGGCAAAGTTGTTCACGCCGGCGGATTGCCCGGCCCTGATCAGGCGCGGGCTTGGGTGCAAGACTGAATAGCTGCGTGTAATTTTCGATAGACGTATGGTCTACATTTTTGCTGGGAATTAAGACCGACTATGTAGCTTTCCAGGCATTCAATCAGAAATATTGAACTTCCTCTTTGTATATGGACTCCCCCTGTTAAGCAAACAGTTATTTGTTACAGATATCAGACGCATATGTATATTCGGCTTTTATGTGGAGACGCCACCTCCCAGCCCTCATTGTATGCGCACCCCGGTGCCTGTTTGGGTCGATGGACTCTATGGCCTCAAACACGTGCAGGTTTCACCAGAGCGGATATCTTTATCTGAATCAGGTCTGTTTGCTGAACTCATTGTGGTTATGTCGCGCTATGCGCACAGATTTATGCTGCGACAAGTGATTTACCATGATCTCTGTCATATGCCGCCCCCTGCGTAGGCAGGGCCCAGGCGGCACGTGCATTCTTGTTTGCCAGTGCAACTGCCGCACGGCCATATCCGGCTCGCTGAATCAATGCCCAAAGCCGACGCTCCCTGGGTGTCTTGGGATCCTTCAATTGGTGCATGTGGGCGCTAGCCCCCTGGATGAGTACAGCGCGCAACCTTTTATTGGCAACATACCGACTGATGCCAATCAACACTGTCTTGCCACCGCTGCTGTATTGTTTCGGCGTAAGATCCAGATACGCGGAGAATTGACGGCCATTCGCGAATGCTTCGCCGGTATCCAATGTTGCGTACAGCAGCACCGAACTGATCGGGCCGACACCTTCAAGCCTGGTCAGTCGGTCACAGGCGACATTTTGTTTTACTAAGGTGGCAATCTGCTTATTCAGAACATTCATATCCTCCTTGATCGTGATCAGCCGCCCGTAGAGCAGATTCAGTGTGGGACGGTAAAGATCAGGCAACTCATTCTCGGCATCCTCCAGCACCTCGGGTATACGACGATGAAGTGCCGCAACCCTTGGGGTACCACAATACCGAACTCCATCAATAAACCACGAATGTGGTTCGACAGTGCCGTTCTGTCAACGACCGGCAGTCCCCGTGATCACTGAATGGCCTGTATGCACTGTTGCTCAACGGTCTTCATCGGCGCTTCTTTGATATTCGGGCGACTCGCCACTTCTGCAACGGCCAGCGCGTCGTTTGAATCGGTCTTGTGACCTTGCCTGAAAGGCGTAACAGCTTTGGCGGGAATCATCCTGGTCGTGTGGCCATACTGATGAGCAATGCGGGACCAGTAGTATGCTGTTGCACAAGACTCGAAGGCAACCAGACTCGGCTTCTGTCTGGCCAAAAACTCCGCAAACTTCTTTCGGGTTAACGCCTTGTTCTGAAGGCCCTTCATGGCAGGGGTGACAACCGACACCTGAATAATGTTTTTTGCCAAATCGACTCCGACTACGTTTAAATGTTTCATAGGCGATGTTTAGCGGTTTCTAATATTGGCTGATGCCTGCGAGACCGCGTAGTGGTGGAGCGGTCCGGCGTGCACACTCGAAAACCTGGTTAGACGCTTTCATCATTTTTTGGCATCAGCGACCAATTTATTCGTGCTAAAATTTTCAGCATGCTCCAGAAATAGCTGTGTATCTCAAAAGCATGTAGTCGTGAACAGAACGTAAACGAAATGAGGCACCTGATCAGCCCTCAAAAAGTCCGAAAAAAGACTGACCATGGTCAAGAACTGCTGCGGGTAGCAGAGCAGCATAATTATTAGGTCGGTCGTTTTACACCTGAATCGACCGGGAGGAGGAAAATGCCGCTGGTAAATACCGGGTACCGGAGCAGTATTCTGCTGGTCGTAGCGCTGCTGCTGTCCGGGTGCTACTCATACATATCGCCTGAAGCCAGCAAGGAATTCAATGCCAGAGTGGACCCGTTCTCAGTTTCGGTATACCCGGTGAATGTGATCAGACCACCTGGAAACATCTATCCAGATGTCCAGTTGGCGGAGAAAGTCGTGACATTCCTGGAAACGGAGCAGCTGGCGAAACCGCTACTGTTAGAGGAGCCGGTGCTATACGACTTCGTGTTCAGCGCCAACCAAACAAAGATCGTCGCGAACAGTGCGAAAGCCTTCGCTGCCCAAGTCAAGGAGGCGGGCATTGGAACGGATTACGCGCTGCTGGTGGAGATTATGATTTTACCGAATGGCGTGCCTGGTGGCGTCCACTATTACCTGTCCGATCCGGAGGGTGAACTCGCAGACGGTTCTTTCACCAACGACCACTGGGATGAGTTCAAGGAA
>JAQBDO010000160.1:0-4302 GCA_032124375.1 Gammaproteobacteria bacterium | reverse complement strand
ACACCGCCATGACCGCAACCGGTGCCGCCTCTATCAAGGACATGGGCAAGGTCATGGGGCAGCTAAAACCCGAATTACAAGGCCGGGCCGACATGAGCGCAGTCAGCGCCATGATCAAGGCCAAACTGGGCTGAACACGCCCCACCCCGGACACGCAAACGCCGCACCCGCCGACCCGCCAGGCAACGCGACCCTGTTCTGCCCCCCCAGCCACTCGGGCACACCGCTTTCATTCACGCCTTATCCACTTTAATCTTGCTGACATGTCCGGCCGCATTCCCCAATCTTTTATCGACGAAGTCCTCAACCGCACAGATATTGTCGAGGTCATCGACACACGTGTGCCGCTGAAGAAAGCCGGCCGCGAATTCAAGGCCTGCTGCCCGTTTCACGATGAAAAAACACCCTCATTCACGGTTAGCCAGGTGAAGCAGTTTTACCACTGTTTTGGCTGTGGCATGAATGGCACCGCGATCAGCTTCCTGATGGATTATGAACACATGGAGTTCGTTGAGGCCATTGAAGAACTGGCCCGGCGTGCCGGACTGGAGGTGCCGCATGAGGAAAGCCCCGGACAAAGCCAGACGCCATCAACACTGCCGCACTACGCCCTGCTGGAACGGGTTGCCGACTATTATCAGGAACAACTGCGTGCACACCCAAAAGCCGGCCGGGCCGTTGCATACCTGAAACAAAGAGGACTCAGCGGAGAAATCGCGGCACGCTTCGCTATCGGCTATGCCCCGCCTGGCTGGGAAAATCTGGCTGCCGCCCTTGGGGCAGACGCCACCGTACGCAAACAGTTGCTGGAACTCGGACTCACCATTGAGCGGGACGATGCCAACAGCGCCTATGACCGCTTTCGCGACCGTATTCAGTTCCCCATCCGCGACCGGCGAGGCCGCACCATCGGCTTCGGTGGCCGCGTGCTCGATGACAGCACACCCAAATATATGAACAGCACCGAGTCACCGGTGTTTCATAAAGGACAGGAACTGTACGGACTGTTTGAGGCGCGCAAGACGGTTCGCAAACTGGAACGTATCCTGGTGGTTGAGGGCTACATGGATGTGGTTGCGCTGGCGCAGTTCGAGATCAACTACGCCGTGGCAACGCTGGGAACCGCCACCACTCATGAACACCTCGAACGACTGTTCCGCACCGTACCGGAGGTCGTATTCTGTTTTGATGGCGACCGTGCCGGGCGGGAAGCCGCCTGGCGAGCACTGGAAAATACCTTGCCGGTACTGCGCGACGGTCGCGAAGCACGTTTCCTGTTCTTGCCTGACGGTGAAGATCCCGATTCACTGGTACGCAAAATCGGCAAACAGGCGCTTGAAAAACAGCTTGCGAACGCAACCCACCTGTCAAATTTTTTCTTTGAACGTCTCTCGACACAGCTGGATACCAGCAGCATCGATGGACGCGCACGGCTGGTGACGCTGGCCAAACCCCTGCTGGCGAGGCTGCCTGACAGTACCTTTCAGCAACTCATGGTCGAACAGTTGGCGACACTGGCACAAACCACGCCGGATCTGATCGCGGGTCGACTGGAAATAGCGCCTGCAGCTACCAGACCTCCACCCCCCAGGTCACCACGGCCTGCCCGTCAAGCAGGACAAAAAAGCCCTGTCAGACAAGCCATTGAGCTGCTGTTATACCAGCCATCGCTGGCATCAGAGCTCAAGCGACCGGTGTTTCTGCAGCACTGTGACGTGGCCGGGGCACCCCTGCTGATCGAAGTACTGGAACGGCTACAGAAACAGCCTGGGCTCAGTACCGGCGCGTTGCTGGAGCAGTGGCGGGGGCGCGAGGAAAGCCGCTATCTGTTGAAACTGGCCAGCTGGGCCCCACCGCTGGAAGATCTTGACTTACTGGCCGACGTGCAGGGCCACCTTAACGAAATACAACGACAACATATTGAAAACCGGCTGGAATTTCTGAATTCCGAGCAACAGCACAGACAGCTCAGCGGTGCTGAAAAGCAGGAATACGGAGAACTGCTGCTGCAGGGTCACGCTGCGCGCCAGCACTGACAACGGCAATTTAGTCAATTTTCCGACTTGTTTTTGTTATAGCTCGCCTCCACATAGTCGGCTATACTGCCCGATTAATCTCGCCCCCCATTATGAGTACTGTTTACGGGCACTAATTCTGCCTGCGGATAACTATGGACAAAGACCAACAATCAAGACTGAAACTGCTGATAGAAAAAGGCAAGGAGCAGGGCTTCCTCACCTATGCCGAAGTCAACGACCATCTGCCTGAAGACATTGTTGACCCCCAGCAGATCGAAGACATCATTGGTATGATCAATGACATGGGCATCCTGGTGCATGAAGTCGCACCGGATACCGATTCCCTGTTGCTTGCCAGCACCAAGAATAGCGCCGATGACGATGCCGCTGAAGAAGCCGCTGCCAATCTCGTTACCGTTGACAGTGAGTTCGGTCGCACAACCGATCCGGTGCGGATGTATATGCGTGAAATGGGCACGGTTGAATTACTCACCCGTGAAGGCGAGATCGTTATTGCCAAGCGTATCGAGGATGGTCTGCACCAGGTGCTGACGGCACTGGCTATCTTTCCGGAAACAGCGGCTACCCTGCTTCGTGGTTACGAGCGGGTCGAAGCAGGTGAAATGCGCCTGAATGATTTGATCAGCGGCTTTATAGATCCCAACGCAGTAGAACCCGAGATACCTGCACCGCAGCCCCCGCAGGTTGCCGGTGCAAATAATGCCGATGCTATAGACAGTGATGACGAAGATGAAGCCGTGCCTGTTGACACCGGTCCCGATCCTGAAGAAACGCGTGAACGCTTTACAGAGATAGAGAAAATCTACAAGCAGCTTGTTGCCGCCATGGCCAAGGGCGGCAAGAGCACAGCACGCGTAGAAAAACTGCGCACACAGCTCGCCGACCAATTGGCCATGCTGAAACTGGTGCCGCGCATTATTGAGATTCTGAATACCAATCTACGCCACACCATCAAGCGTATTCGCACCCACGAACGTAACATTATGGATATCTGCGTCACCAAGGCAGGTATGCCACGCAAGGATTTCATTACCTCGTTCCCAAACAATGAGACCGACCTTGGCTGGATCGATAGCCAGGTAAACAGCGGCCAGAAACATGCAGCGACGCTTGCTCAGTACAAGGACGAGATAATCCGTGCGCAGAACAAGCTGATTGCCTTGCAAGGCCATGCGCATATGAGCATTTCTGAAATCAAGGACATCAATCGACGCATGTCGATTGGCGAGGCCAAGGCAAGACGCGCCAAAAAAGAAATGGTTGAGGCCAACCTGCGGCTGGTTATTTCAATTGCCAAGAAATACACCAATCGTGGCCTGCAGTTCCTGGACCTGATTCAGGAAGGCAATATCGGTCTGATGAAAGCTGTGGATAAATTTGAATACCGTCGCGGCTACAAGTTTTCGACTTACGCAACCTGGTGGATTCGTCAGGCGATTACACGCTCGATTGCAGACCAGGCACGCACCATTCGCATACCCGTGCACATGATCGAAACGATCAACAAGCTCAACCGCATCTCCCGCCAAATGCTGCAGGAGATCGGACGCGAACCGACACCGGAAGAACTGGCCGAGCGCATGGACATGCCGGAAGACAAGATACGCAAGGTACTCAAGATCGCCAAGGAACCCATCTCCATGGAGACGCCTATCGGTGATGACGAAGATTCACACCTGGGTGATTTTATTGAAGACCAGAACATCGACTCACCGATTGATTCCGCGTCCATGGAAGGTTTGAAAGAAGCGACACAGGGCGTGTTAGCCGGACTCACACCACGTGAGGCCAAGGTACTGAGAATGCGCTTCGGCATCGACATGAATACCGACCACACACTGGAAGAAGTCGGCAAGCAGTTTGACGTCACCCGTGAACGTATTCGTCAGATCGAAGCCAAGGCACTGCGGAAACTGCGTCACCCGAGCCGCTCGGAACCATTACGCAGCTTCCTGGAAATCGAGTAACAAACAACGGCATTGTCGGATTCTGCAACGCCGTTATACTCTCCACCTGTTATCAGGGCCTGTAGCTCAGTTGGTTAGAGCAGGGGACTCATAATCCCTTGGTCGAAGGTTCGAGTCCTTCCGGGCCCACCATCCTTATAAAAATCATGGCGTTATGGCTCTCTGGCCAAGGGATGCATAATCCCTTGGTGCATTCTATAGCGAGGCATTCCGGGGACCGCCCGACGCGGGGCGGGACCCAGGGGTCGTATCGGGGTGACTCAGCCGAGTTCATCGGGGAGAGGATCTTGGTGGAG
>JAQBDO010000159.1:0-3521 GCA_032124375.1 Gammaproteobacteria bacterium | reverse complement strand
CTTGCTGTTGAGGGTCATGCGGTTAAGCAGCAGCGCTACCAGGAGGAGCAATACTTCCAGCGCCGATCGGAGCGCAGGAGAAAGATCTTTCTCTTTCCTGAGAAGTGCTTTGACTGAGTTGATCGATAAATCAACGTCAATATCTTCTATCTTCAACTGCCCGCATCCACATGATCTTGAGTGAGAGCATTATCGCACGGGTTTTTAGAACGAAATCTTAGCGCCTGTCAGCGAATCTGAGGCGTTTTATAAAATGATTCAGCGTCGTGATGGCTGTGCTCGCAAGAAACCTTTAGCGAGCTTCTTGTGGCTTGGTGGAGTGGCTATAATGGGGAGTATGTCACCCTCACTGAAACAGAAGAAATTGCGCTAAAACCTTGTCAAGCACTTTCTTTGTTTTTTAGCTGAATAGTTACTGAGGAAATATCATGAGCCGTGAAATCATTCAGACCGAGCGCGCACCGCAGGCTATCGGCACCTACTCGCAGGCCGTGCGTTGTGGTAATACGGTTTATCTTTCCGGGCAAATTCCGCTGGTACCGGAAACGATGGAACTGGTCGAGGGTGACATGCAGATACAGATACGACGCGTGTTTGATAATCTGTCAGCGGTGGCCGAGGCGGCCGGCGGTTCCCTTGCCGATGTTGCAAAGCTGAATGTATTCCTGCCGGATCTTGGTCACTTTGCCATTGTCAACGAGGTGATGGCCGAGTATTTCACGCCACCGTATCCTGCCCGGGCTGCCGTGGGTGTTGCTGCCTTGCCCAGGGGGTCACAGGTGGAAATGGACGCCGTGATGGAGTTGGGTTGCTAACAGCTAACAATCAAAGTGGTGGGCTTGTTTTTGATTGCACCATAAAGTTTGTCTGAAAAAATCGACAATCTCGATCAGCTCCCCGTGACGGCGCTCAAGGGCGTCGGTACGCGGGTGGCGGAAAAGCTGGAGCGGTTACACATCCGTACCATTCAGGATGTGCTGTTTCACTTGCCATCACGTTACGAGGATCGTACCCGTGTGGTGCCGATGGGTGCCTTGCAGCCTGGCCAGTTTGCGGTAGTGGTTGGAGAAGTTGAGCTGGCCGAGGTGCGTTTTGGCCGGCGCCGTTCATTGCTGGTGCGCATCAGTGATGGCACCGGTGCGCTGACACTGCGATTTTTTCATTTCAGCAAGGCACAGCAGTCCGGTTTTGAACGTGGCAAGGCGATTCGTTGCTACGGGGAAATGCGCGGTACCGCCGGGTCTGCTGAAATGATACATCCCGAGTATCGTTTGCTGACGGCAAGCGACGAATTTGCCGTTGAACAACACCTGACACCGGTTTACCCGGCTACCGAAGGCGTACATCAACTGACCCTGCGCTCAGTCACCGAGCAGGCGCTGACGTTTCTTGACGGCAGTCATGCGCGTACTACCGGCCGGTTGATTGACTGGTTGCCGCCCGAACTGGCGCGTTCTTTGAAGATGACTTCGCTGCAGGCGGCGCTACGCTATGTGCACCGCCCGCCACCGGATGCCCGGGTTGAGATGCTGGCTGCCGGCAGGCACCCGGCCCAGCAGCGGCTGGCCTTTGAGGAGCTGCTGGCACACCACCTGAGTTTGCGCCGCGTGCGCCTGCGCGCTGAACATACCTCGGCCGTTGCGTTTGCAGGTGATCATGCACTCGCGGAGAAACTTTTAACGGCCTTGCCGTTTACGCTGACCGGCGCACAGCAACGGGTCATTAACGATATTCGTGAGGATCTTGCGCGCACGCATCCGATGGCGCGGCTGGTGCAGGGTGATGTCGGCTCCGGTAAAACAGTGGTGGCAGTCTGCGCGGCGTTGACCGTGGTGCAGGCCGGTTACCAGGTGGCGTTAATGGCGCCGACCGAGCTGCTGGCGGAACAGCATTTCCGCAGCTTCAGTGACTGGTTGCAGCCGCTGGGTATTACGGTGGCCTGGCATGCCGGCAAATCAAAGGGCAAGGCACGCGCATCTGCCTTGCAGGCAATCAGCAGCGGCGCCGCTGCGGTTATCGTCGGTACCCATGCGCTGTTTCAGGCGGAAGTGGAATTTGCCAGCCTTGGGCTGGTAATCATTGACGAGCAGCATCGCTTTGGTGTGCACCAGCGGCTGGCATTGCGTGACAAGGGGCGGCAGGCGGGGCAGCGTCCGCATCAACTGGTGATGACGGCGACGCCGATTCCACGCACGCTTGCCATGACAGTGTATGCGGATCTGGACACCTCGGTAATCGACGAGTTGCCTCCCGGGCGACAGCCGGTGAAAACCGTGGCGCTCAGCCAGCAGCGGCGTGATGAAGTGATTCAGTCGGTGCGCAAGGCCTGCGCCGAGGGGCAGCAGGCTTACTGGGTGTGCACCCTGATTGAAGAGTCGGATGTTCTGCAGTGTCAGGCGGCAGAAAAAACCGCAGAGTATCTTGCCGGGTGTTTGCCAGAAACGCGCGTCGGACTGGTGCACGGACGGCTGAAGGCGGCGGAAAAAGAAACGCTCATGGCGGCCTTCAAGGCCGGTACGCTGGACCTGCTGGTGGCGACCACTGTGATTGAGGTCGGTGTCGATGTGCCGAATGCTTCACTAATGATTATCGAGAATCCGGAGCGACTGGGCCTGGCACAGTTGCACCAGCTGCGCGGTCGTGTTGGTCGCGGCAGTCGGCAGAGCAGCTGTGTATTGTTGTACCAGCCGCCACTTTCCGAGTCCGGACGGCAGCGGCTGGCAGTGTTGCGGGAGACCGGCGATGGCTTTGAAATCGCGCGCCGCGATATGGAACTGCGTGGTCCTGGCGAGGTACTGGGTACACGCCAGACCGGTGAAATGCAGTTCCATATTGCAGATTTGCTGCGCGATGAGGCGTTGCTGGGTGCTGTTGAGCAGGCGGCCACTCAGTTGCTGGCAGACGCCCCGGATAATGTGTCGCCGCTGATTCGTCGCTGGCTGGGTGAGGCAGTGAATTACGGGGAGGTTTAAATTGGGCGTAGCAGCGGATCGCGTCCGCGGTTTTTAAAAGTCTGTCCGCGGACGCGATCCGCTCCTGCAGAATATTCACAACGGCAACTGGCGCACTATCCTGTGATAGTCTTGGCCGTTGTAACCACCTGTAAATGAAAAATTGGATACTGTAAGCCCGCATAACCGCACCACCCGCTGGAAACCGCACCGTTGTTTCCTGCGCAGCAGCATACCCGCAGATCTGTCTGACTGGTTGCTTGACCGGGAGTCTCTGACCCTGCGTTTGCAGCAGCTGTGTCCCGGGCCCCCCCCCGGAGGGTTCAGGGTGCAAGTCCTGTCACAGAAGCAGGCTACGCCGAGCCTGAATGAAACACAGGCGTTGGCTATGCAACCCAGGGAGATGGCGGTTATCCGGCAGGTGCTGCTGATGTGTGGCAGACAACCCTGGGTTTTTGCGCGCACAGTGATACCGGTGTCCTCATTGCGTGGTAAATTGCAGCAGCTTGCCGCTCTCGGTACACGGCCACTGGGCGAGGTGCTGTTTGCAGACCCGGGTATGCGCCGGGG
>JAQBDO010000158.1:0-3550 GCA_032124375.1 Gammaproteobacteria bacterium | reverse complement strand
CCGCGGGTGATCAGGATTGTCGATTTAAAGACACCGGGTTCCGGCGAGGTTGAACGTAACCTGTATGAGAATATGGGTCACTTGCAGGCGCATGACCAGGTAAAGTTCGTGATATGCAGTCGCGCCGATTATGAATGGGCGAAGGAAAAGGTTGAGGAGTACGGTCTGGATGGTCGTTGCGAACTGTTGTTCTCGCCCAGCCACGGCCAGCAGAATGCCACCGAGCTGGCAGACTGGATCTTGCAGGACCAGTTGCCGGTGCGCATGCAATTGCAACTGCATAAATACCTGTGGGACAACAAGCCAGGCCATTAGCAATGATTTATATGGATAATGCTGCAGAATCCTGTCGTTTTTTGCAGGAACACTTTTCAAGCGCGAATCGCGGCTACAAGCCGCTCCTGCAGATGGTGCGCCATGAATAAACAGGTGACAAAAAAAGCCGTGGTGTTGCTCTCCGGCGGACTCGATTCCATCACCACACTGGTGCTCGCCCAGGAACAGGGGTTTGACTGCTACGCCCTGAGTCTCGATTACGGTCAACGCCAGATTGCCGAGCTGAATGCCGCAAAACGACTGGCACAGGCCACCGGGGTGCACGCGCACAAGGTCATCAAACTGGGGCTGGGTGACTTTGGTGGTTCGGCATTGACGGATGATGCCATTGCCGTTCCTGATCATGCAGCATCGGGTATACCGGTAACCTATGTGCCGGCACGCAACACCGTGTTTTTGTCGCTGGCGCTCGGCTGGGCAGAAGTGCTCGGTGCCTGGGACCTGTTTATCGGCGTGAATGCAGTGGATTACTCCGGTTACCCGGATTGTCGTCCGGCGTTCATCACCGCCTTTGAACAGTTGGCACAACTGGCAACCAGGGGCGGCGTCGAGGGCGGGCACTTCAAAATAAATGCGCCATTGATTGAGCTCAGCAAGGCAGACATCATCCGCGAAGGCACGCGTCTGGGCATTGATTATGCACAAACAGTCTCCTGTTACTCGGCTGATCCGCAAGGCCGGGCCTGCGGGCATTGCGATGCCTGCCGGTTGCGGGCAGAGGGCTTTCGCAATGCTGGCATAGCGGATCCTACCCGTTACTTCTAATCATTGGTGGACGGGCCAGTCCCGCCGTTAAACTCCCGGCAATAATTCCGGTAATATTCCCTTTTCCTGCGGAGGTCGTCGCAAAAGTCTCGTCGCAGGTCGGGTTAGCGCCGGCGTAGCCCGACAAGCAGTTGAGGTGTCGGGTTACGCTGCGCTAAGCCAAGCTGCATTATTGCCTTTACAACACGCTCCTCCGGGCGAGGACCGGGGAGAGGGGATAAGAAAGACTAACTGCTCGCCAGGGGAGCCCGATCATGAGCTTCGATAATTTCTTTACAGCGCAAGAATTTTTACTGTGGAGCGCCTTCGGCATCGCGTTGCTTATGGGTGCGGTCGTCAACAAGACCAGCTTTTGCACCATGGGTGCCGTCTCCGACCTGGTGAATGTCGGTGATGCCGGCCGGTTCCGCGCCTGGTTGCTGGCGATTGCGGTAGCGGTCCTTGGGGTCGCCATTCTTGAACCGATGGGGCTGGTCAATCCCGGTGATTCATTCCCACCTTACCGTGCCGGCGAACTGCTTTGGGGTGAGCATTTAATCGGTGGCTTGTTGTTTGGCATCGGTATGACGCTGGCCAACGGCTGTGGTAACAGATGCCTGATCAGAATCGGTGGCGGTAATATAAAGTCCATCATGGTGATGCTGGTCATCGGTGCGATCGCCTACTTCATGGTGGCCCCGTTTCCGGGCAGCGACAAAACGCTGTTCAGCCTGTTGTTCTATGACTGGATTCGTCCATTGTCTGTAAACCTGGGTGCCAGTCAGGACCTGGGTACGCTGCTCGGAGGGGAGTCTGCAGAGAAGGCGCGCATGGTCATTGGTGGTGTGCTGGGTGTGTTGTTATTGTTGTTCGTGTTCAAGTCCTCCGACTTTCGCGGCAGCTTTGATAATGTACTGGGCGGGCTGGTGGTCGGTCTTGCAATTGTGGCGGCCTGGTATGTCACTACCAATATCAGTATTGATGCAGACGGCGAACTACTTTCACCGCTTGAGTACTACCAACAGTGGGATATGCTGGCTGAATCTGGGGAAGGCAAGCCCGCGCAGGGCAGGCCACTCAGTCCGCAATCCTTTACCTTCATCAGCCCGATGGCACAGTCGATGGGTTATGCCGGCAGCGGTTTCGACAAGACCCTGTTGACCTTCGGTGTGATGGCGTTTCTGGGCGTGATCGCCGGTTCACTCTTGTGGTCGCTAGTGAGCCGCAGCTTTCGTTTTGAATGGTTCAGCTCGGTCGGTGATTTTTTCAACCACCTCATCGGCGCCATCTTGATGGGGATTGGCGGCACACTGGCGCTCGGCTGCACCATCGGCCAGGGCATCACCGGCATCTCGACCCTTGCCACCGGCTCGTTTATCACCTTTGTGGCGATCGTCTTCGGCAGCGCCCTGACTATGAAAATCCAGACTTACAAGATGGTCTACGAGGAGGAAGCCGGTTTTTTCAGTGCGCTGGTGGCCTCACTGGCGGATTTTCACCTGCTGCCCAATGGCTTGCGCAGACTGGATAAAGTGTAAATCGGGCGATTTCGCCGTTTCAGGCTTGCCATTTCAGTCCAGCACAGTATCATTCCATCGTCCCGGTCGGGACCGTTTTCTGGATGTATTTTCAGGACATTGGGTCGTTAGCTCAGTTGGTAGAGCACCGGACTTTTAATCCGATGGTCGAAGGTTCGAATCCTTCACGACCCACCATATAAAATCGGATGTTCTAGGTTAGGAAAAAAGCTACAAATCGGGAACAAATTCCAACCCATTGTTCCTGAAAGATCAATTATTTGGCTCGCCAAAACTTGTGTAACTAGTTGTTGTTACGCTGCTTTAGTCTGCATTAGAATGTGTTGCGCAACCTCGGAGCCAACTTTTATTCTTCCTATATGCTGCCGTCAATTCGCGTGATGTTACGCAACTTGAATCGGTTGCCGGCTCGTTCGACTTCATCCTCTCCACCGTCGCCGTCGACCTCGATTGGGACTCCTATCTTGCCCTGCTCGCACCCAGGGGCCGTTTGCACATAATGGGTGCCGCTCCTGCACCCGTCCCGGTGCCCGCGATGACGCTGATCGGCCATCAGAGCAGCCTCTCCGGCACGCCGGCAGGTTCTCCGTTTGTGGTGCGCACCATACTCGATTTCTGCGCGCACCACCGCATCGAACCCATAGTCGAGTATTTCCGGATGAGTCGCGTCAATGAGGCTCTGGCTCATCTCGCGTCGGGAAAGGCGCGCTATCGCATCGTGCTGGAGAATGACCTGGTGTGAGCAGGAATTCCCGCCTTTATTTTCAGCCCAGTGCGGCGCAGGACCCCCTGTTGGCCGTGGCCTGCGTGATGTCGGACGCCGTGTCATCCTCGGCATCCTGGGTCATCGGGATAAGGATGGTCGTACCTTCCGGCAACACGCCGTTCAGGTTGACATCCGGGTTGTACTGACGCAGCAACCAGACCGGGAC
>JAQBDO010000157.1:0-8205 GCA_032124375.1 Gammaproteobacteria bacterium | reverse complement strand
GTTGATCCCCGGGATAATCTGCTGGTTAGGCGCGATGCCAGTGTAGATGATATTACGCGAACACTCGTTCCCCTCGTACTGTAATGGATAGAACAGCAGCCCATTGTGCTCCTCGAAAACCGGCAGCACCGCCTTACGGCTTGCTGACGTCCAGCAGCCGAAAACGGCAGCAACCCCGTCGTCACGCAGAAGTTTTTCCGCCTTCTTCGGGAACAGGTCAGTGAACCGCGATCGGGGGTCCTCAACGACCGGCTCAATCGGCCGGCCAAGTACCCCCCCGGCAGCGTTGATTTCCTCGATCGCCATGAGCTCCATATCGCGCAGTGAAATTTCACTGATTGCCATGGTACCCGTCTGCGAGTGCAGGATACCCACCTTGACCGGGTTTTCACGTGGCGTGGAACGGTCACAGCCGGACAGGGTCAGCGGGGCAAGTGATGGCATGGCGACCAGGCCAAGCGCACCTGCACCGCGTTTCAATAGTTGACGGCGTGTCAGTGCCTGGTCTTTTGTATTGTGTTCGCTATGCATACTCATTCCGCCACTGTGTCTTCTGAAGCTGGACCTGTTCACGACAGCTACTCTGAATAGGCCAGAAAAGGTTTGTCATCTTCGTGCTCTGCAAAAATACGATAACGCCAGTGCGGCGCGGGATTGAGCAGAACCCGCCCGGGCCCGAAGAACACGCGCAGGCGCCCCTGACCGGAGGTATATTTACCAAAAATATTGATCGTGGGCCGGCGCACACGAAAACGCACATCTGAACTCCAGCCGATCACACTCTTGCCGTCTACGGCCACTTTTTCCCCTTCGGCAAGCGTCATCTCCTGTACCGGCCCGCGCGTGCGCATGGCAACCTTGCCGCTCCCGCGGACCTTGGTTTGCAGGTAGATCAACGGCTCTCTGGCGCGAAAGGCAGTCCAGAGATCCACACGATGAAAGCTGACATCCACACTGCCCTCTGAGGCCCAGTAGGCGCCACGTTCCAGAATCCAGCTTTCATCATTCAGATCCATGACATGAAATCCACCGAGGGATGACTGCAGCGTCACAACACCCGTGCCAGTGTAGGTGGGCCTGTAGATCGCCTGTTCCGCCAGTACCGACTTGATCGCACCCGTAATCGAAGGAATCAGCCGGGAATGTACGGCGATGTCGCCCGTCAGGTATGAAAGCGCACCTGCCTCGGCACGCACCATCTCGTCTTTCAGGGTGATATCGACGTAATGTACGCCTTCGAGCTCGTGCACTTCGAAGCTGGCCATGATTTCCCTAGTCCCGCATCTTGTTCCAGTACAATTGCTCGAACGGTTCCGGTGATATGCCGACCGCACCCCGGAACGGGTTATCCATCATCACAATCAGCAGAATCATTGACCCGAGAAAGAATGACAACACGCCACCTAGGAACATGAGCGTCAGATACCTCATATCAAACAACCAGAGCAGACCAATATTCAGAATCGCCCCAACAATAACGACGTACCACATGATCGTGGGAATGCCAGTCTTGACCGATTGCTCCCTCACGCGCTGGTGTTCCATGAAGACATTGAACTGGCGGAGCGCCTCGGCGAAGATGAGTTCCTCGGTCTTTGTAGTGGGATTAAAGGCCAGCATTCTTTCCTGGAATGCCTTAATTCTGGTGTGTCCACCCTCCGGGGTCTTGCCTTCCCTGTACTGAGGCCAGCCGTATTTGATGACGAAGCGGCAATAATCACGCAGCAACCAGCGCAGGTTCTGCCCGTGCGGCTCGGGAAAGGTCGAGACATCTTCATAGAGGGTTTCCAGCGAGGCAACTTCTTTTGCGACGTTTGCCTCTACACGACTGTAATTCTGGTAGGCCGCAACAGCGATCAGGCCCAACAGCAAACCGTAAAATACGCCGAACGAAGAGAGCACATAACCAACAATTTCGTTGCCGCTATATCGCGAACGCACGAACGGGCGCAAGAAGGGACGTAACAGCAGGCCGCCGATCCAGCAATAACCGACAAAAATGACTGCCACCCAGATGGCAAGCGTATTAACAGGAAGGTCGTATATCCAGTCAGCCACGTTGGTTTTCTCACAAACAAATGCGCAAGCGCAAAGACTTGAACATAGGCTCAGTTCACCGTCTGCTTCACCTTTACCTGTTCCATTAATTTCTGGCAGGTTTCGGTGTTCAATGGCATTTTCTCAGACAGTTGTGCCTTCTCGACTATTTCCTTGAACTCAGTACGCAAATGGGCTGCGGTTTCACCCAAAAGCTCTTCGGCCTGGCTTTTGCTCAGAATACCCCTGTCCTCTGCGACCTTGACAGCAACACAGGCACCGAACTCGGTGCCGGTAATGCTGCCGGCCAGCATGCCGCCGGCACTTCCAAGAAATAACCCGGCTATTCCGCCAATGATAAAAACCAGAATCATCCAGAACCATTTCATAGCGCTATCCCCCGTTATCATAACTATTATTGAAAGTTAAATTAGGAGTTATTAGACAATTAACACAACAGCCGCAACAACACGCGCCCGTGGAAGCCAAATATATATGCAGTGTAAAATATTGTCCACGCCGGTTCACAGCACGGCCAAAACCGCGTTGCCTGGCTTGCCGCTGTCTTCAGCCCGGACAATGGTTCCCGTACCCAGAATGCACAACGACACAAAGGGGCACAACGCTCAATCAAGAAGATTCAGGAACAGCTGAATCACGATTGAATTTGAAAGATCGACAAAGAACGCACCTATCAGCGGGATGATAATAAAGGCAAGCGGTGCTACACCATAATGTTTAGTCACCGCGGCCATGTTGGCAATAGCAGTCGGTGTCGTAACCCAGTGAAAGACCGGTAAAACCCGAACAGATGACGGCCGCCTTGTAGTTACTGCCCATTATCCGAAACACTACGAAAATCACGTACAGGATGACCATCGTTATTTGCGCCAGCATGACTAAAAGAATGGGCCCGAGGTAATCCGCAATTGTCCACAGGCGCAGACTCATCAGTGAAATGGCAAGAAACAGTCCCAGGCTCAGTTCGGATACCAGCGACAGGATCGGGGTACCAACAGGACATTTCAGTTTTGGCAAGATGAGGGGCATAATATTGGTTAACACGAGCCCTGAAAACAGACAGGCAACAAACAAGGGTAATTTGAATCCCAGCGTTTCCAGCAACAGATTTAACTCGATACATACCATTGCCCATCGCCTGGCCCGGTATCTGGAACGCCAGGGTTTGTTGGAACGAGATACCGAGCACAGCTTTTTGGCATTAGCTGACTCAGATGAAGATCCACATGAACAGGCTTCTAGCATGGCTGCGTGAACCGGTCGATGGCGCTTCACTTGCCGTCTTCCGCATTGCCTTTGGCGCCATCCTGCTGTGGGATGTATTCCGGCACTGGCCGCGCATCCAGCGGCTGTTCCTGGACAGTCTGGAAAATCCCGGTGGTGGCTTTCAGTTCAAGTATTATGGCTGGGAGTGGGTCCCGGCATTGCCCGGCAGCAGCATTTATGCGCTGTTCGCCGTTATCGGGTTGGCCTCCATTGGTATCCTGCTGGGGCTGTTCTACCGAACGGCCTGTATTGTCTTCCTGATTACCTTCAGCTGGCAGTTCTTCATTGAGCAGGCGAATTACCTCAATCATTTCTACCTGGTCATTCTCTACGCTGTCTGCCTGCTACTGGTGCCGGCGGACCGGGTCTGGTCACTGCGCCGGGGCGAGTGCAACAACTGGATTCCACGCTGGTCACTGCTCGGGCTGATGATAATGACCGAGATCGTGCTGCTCTATGCAGGGCTGGTCAAACTGAACAGCGACTGGCTGACAGGCTGGCCGCTGAAGTTCTGGTTTGCAAGCCGGGCCGACGAGCATGCGCTGATCGGGCCGTTGCTGGCTACCCCGCACTTCGCTATTCTCGGTGCCTGGTATGCCACGGTCCTGCACTTGCTCGGCGCCCCCCTGTTGTTTTTTAAAAAGACCCGCCTGCCTGTGTTTTGTCTCTACGCCTTGTTCCACTTGTCCAATGCAGCGGTTTTCTCCATTGGCATTTTTCCCTGGATGACGCTGTGTGCGACAACACTGTTCTTTGCACCGAACTGGCCGCGACGCTGGCTGGGACTGGTGACCGGCAAATTTCAACCGGGCCCCAGGCCGGAGCGTATCGAATTGCCCCTGGAAAAAACGCTATTGGTACTGTTTGGCATCTTCCTCGTTTATAACATCCTGATGCCCATGCGGCCCCTGGTCTACCCGGGGCCCGTCGCCTGGACGGAGGAGGGCCACCGTTTTTCCTGGCGCATGAAACTCAGGGACAAGGAGGGCCGGGTGAAATTCAGGGTGCTTGATCCCGATACGGGTAAAACATGGCAGGTTAACCCTGCTATCTGGCTCACCCGGCGTCAGTTTGAAAAAATGCCGGCCCGACCGGATATGATCCTGCAGTTCGCACACCACCTCGATAAGGTCTGGCAGGAAAAGTACCGGGTGTCAGACCCGGTGGTTACGGTACTGGCCATGAGTTCGCTCAACTTACGGGAACTGGCAATACTGATCGACCCGGAACGTGATCTGTCAGTGATAGTGCGCAACCTGGAACCGGCCGACTGGATTCAGCCGCTGGAACCTGTCTTGCAGCCAGGTCATTACCTGCAGAATGAATAACCATGGATGACAACCCGATTATTCTCTTTGACGGCATCTGCCATTTGTGTGCCGCCAGCGTGCAGTTCGTTATCAGGCGTGATCCGCAACAACGCTTCCGTTTTGCCCGCCTGCAATCGAAAGTCGCGCAACAGTTACTGGCCGACTATCATGCGACCGGTAGTGATCTGGATTCCGTCATCCTGATTTACCAGGGGCGGCTGTACCGTAAATCCCGGGCAGCATTGCATACCGCATTGCTACTCCGGCGCGCCTGGCCGCTGCTGGGATTATTCCTGCTGGTGCCACGTTTCATTGCGGACCCGGTGTATGACTACATCGGTCGGCACCGCTACCAGTGGTTTGGAAAAAAGGAGTCCTGCCGTTTGCCGGAGTCTGAGCAGCGTTGGCGTTTTCTGGATTGCGATGAGGATATTGAATAACTGCATTACTACATTATTACATTATTACATTACTGAACGGTCATGAATAAGCGCAGGCAGTAACAATAATTTTTCCAGACAGTCTATGGTTGGCCTGCTATGTTTGTTTATACTCCTCTTTAGTCAGTATTATTAAGGCTCGTTCATGGCCGATTTCGCGTGGGGCACAGCAATAGCAACAACAGTTTCATCCAACGGAGAAGTGTTATGAGAGATTTACGAGGGATAGTAACGGGCGCGCTGTTATTGATACCCCCGCTCCTGTGTACAGAAACAACATCCCCCCGTGTTGTCGATGCGGAAGCGGATCGTGTTATGGAGCGTGCCTGTGCCCAGTTGGAATCTGCACCCGCTTTTTCGGTAACAGCGGACATCAGCTATGATGATGTGCTCGAGTCCGGCCTGAAGGTACAGTACCGGCGTTATAACGAACTGGTGCTCGATCGCCCGGATCATTTATTCATAGACGGCGAGAGTGACAAGGGTTCTCGTAACATTGTCTACGATGGCAAGACGCTCACTGTCTTCAATCGGGACAAGAATATGTATGTTCAGGTCCCCGCACCCGACACCATAGATGCAACCCTGGACAAACTGGAGGAGTATGGCGTATCGGTACCACTTGATGACCTGATGAGCAGCCAGCCCTGTGCCTGGTTACATGACGGGGTCCAGGAAGGTTTTTATGGCGGGCGGCATTACCTCGATGGCAGTTTTGTCCATCACCTGCTATTTCGCGTAGCCGCAGCCGATTTTCAGGTCTGGGTACAGGGTGGCGAGGTGCCGGTTATACGCAAGGTGCTTATCGAATATCGTGAAAAAGAGGGCAACCCCAGATACGAGGCCCGGTTGTCTGACTGGAACTTCAGGCCAACCATTGACGCAGGGGCATTTTCCTTTACGCCCCCGGAAGGCGCAGATCGTATCGACTTCCGGGCGGCAAATAAAACCGGGGAGGGAGACAGGCCATGATGTATCAGATTTCAGAATGGAAATCGGCCAGGGTGTTTCTGTCTTCGGTCATGGCGACAGTGTTGCTAATTGGACCGGTTTTATTTGCACCTGAACCGGGTAGTGACGGTGAAGGTGTCGCCTGGGCGGGCAAGTTCGACAAAGGGGGCGGTGGCAAGGCAGAAAAGAGAGGTGGCGGTGGCAAGATGACCATGCCTCAGAAATCAAAGATTGACCGCAAACCCCGCGCATCGAGTGCCAAACAGGGATCAATGAAGAAGGCATCTAAAGAACGTCCCGGGGCACAGCAACAGGCCAAGGCCAGGCCACAAGCGAAACCTCAGGCCATGGCAAAATCGCAAGCAAAACCACAGCAACGCACCTCTGACAGTCCCAGGGACCAGCCCTTCACGAGGAAGGCTGACGGGAAACCACAGCAACAGGCCAAGGCCAGCGGTAGTCGTGAAAACCTGGCTGCGCGTGATCAGAAAATGCCTAAACAAACTTCCACGCAACAGGTCGCTAAAAAGCCTGACACATCCCGGCTTCAGGGTGGGCAGGACAGGCAAACACAACGCGCGGATCGCGACAAGCAGGTCAAGGAGGGGCGCCAGCAGTATGCGGCTAACAAGCAAGACATCCGCAGTGACCGCAAGAAAGCGGCAGAGGAACTGCAGCAAAACAGGTTTGACCACCAGGACGAGGCACGTGAAGACAGGCAGGATTGGGCGGATCAGTCCAGAGAGGACCGGCAGAAACACCAGAGACAGATGGCTAATGAACGCCGGGATCTTTACGAAGACATCTATGACGATCGCCGCTACTGGGGTAACAATGATTATTACTGGGACGACGATGATGACGATGACAATAATGGCTGGTTGTGGGGTATTGGTGGTGCCGTCATTGGTGGTGTGGCAGGGTATGCCATCGGTGCGGCAGTGAATGAACCACCCGAGGGTACTGTGGCGGTGCCGGTGGGCGGTGTGCCCTACCAGTATTACGGCGGCGCATTCTACGAGCCGGCGCCGTCCGGTACCGGTTATGTCACTACGGCTGCGCCGGTAGGCGCCCAGGTCGAGGCCCCGCCCATCGACTGCACCATTGTGTTTGGTCCGGAAGACGAGGGTTACTGCTACTTCCAGGGGGCGTTCTTCATCTATGATGACTCGGCTAACCAGTATGTGGTGGTGGAACCGCCTGCGGGTACGTCCGTGACTTATCTCCCGCCCGGTTATGAAGAGGTGACCGTTGCAGACACTAAATACATGAAGCTTGGCGGCACCTACTACCGTCCGTATTACGAGGGTGACGCGGTGACCTACGTGGTCTCTGAAGTCTGATCCGCTGTCGTACTGATACGCCCATCTGGTCCAGTAACCAGTTGGCCGTGTAACAACCGCCCGGCCGGCTTACCTTCCCTGAGCGGCAGCTATGGACTGCAGGCGTGCAACCCGTTCCTCGGTCGGGGGGTGGGTCGAAAATAACTTCGATAAGCCCCCGAACCCCGACAGCGGGTTGACCTGCGCAAGCGGTGCCACCGAGGGCGGAACATCCATGGGAGACCGTTGTGCGATTAACTGCATTTTGTTCAGTGCACTGGCAAGGGCAAGTGGTTTACCGGAGATCTCCGCGCCAACGGCGTCGGCCTTGAATTCCCGGGTACGGCTGATGGCAAACTGGAGAATCATCGCGACAACGGGTGCCAGCAGCGCCAGCAGTGGGCCAAGCGGTGAACCACGTCCTTCACCCTGATGTGGCGTGTATAACCCGAAGCGGGCCAGGCTCGTGATTGCCCCGGACATGGTTGCCGAGATGGTTTGCAATAGCATGTCGCGATTCTTGATGTGGCCGAGTTCATGGGCGAGCACGCCCTCCAGTTCATCCTGGTCAACCATGTCAAGCAACCCCTGGGTGACACAGACGACGGCATGATCGGCATTGCGACCGGTTGCAAACGCGTTCGGTTGCTGCTGCGGGGCGATGCCGACCGTCGGCATCGGCAGACCGGCACGCTGTCGCAGCTTGTCAAGGATAGCGTACAGTGCCGGTGCCTGTTCGCGCGTAATAGTCTGCGCCTTGTAGGCCTTCATCACCTTCGTCGATGAGGTGAAGTACATATAGAAATTCATCAGGCCGGCAATGAGCAAGGCAATCAGCATGCCACTCTGGCCACCCAT
>JAQBDO010000156.1:0-11731 GCA_032124375.1 Gammaproteobacteria bacterium | reverse complement strand
AGGGTTCATGCGCGAATACCCGACACCTGCTTTTGCCTCGGCAACCTGAACGCCAGGCCACCTTGATTAAATAAACCTTATACCAGAAGTAGCAGGCGCCGGGTTCCAGTTCCAGATCAGTGGAGAGTGGATCATCGCTGGCGCGCGCATCGGTTGCCGGGGGGTGAGTCATTGGTACTATCCAGCTTTCATGAATAGCAATAATCGGCAAGTCGGATTACTTTGCGCTTTTATAGTCAGTGTCTGAATCCAGTCTTCGGGTGAGTGTTTACTCACAGGATAATAGCCTGAATCAATCGTTTTCCAGCGCCGGCTGATATTCGCCCAGCATGGCCAGATGATTGAGACGCGCACGCTGGAGCAGGGCCTGCTGCGCCGCCCGGGTATTTTCAGGCTTGCCAAGCCAGACCTGCAAGGCGGTCTGTTGCAGGGCGCGACCGTAGGAAATGCTCAGCCGCCAGGGTGCGTCCGCGCCCTGTTGATTCAATGCGTTCAGATTGGCAGTGGCTTCTTCCGGGCCCTGTCCGCCGGAGAGAAAATTAATACTCGGTACCGCCGCCGGTACGGTGCGGCGCAATACCTTCAGGGTTGCGGTGGCCACCTCATCCGGTGCGGCGCGGCGGCAGTCCTTGCCAGGCACGATCATGTTGGGTTTTAGAATCATCAATTCCAGCGCCACGTGGTGACGCTGCAAGGCATGGAACACGGCATGTTGCACCGCCTCGGTGACCTCAGCGTGGCGCTCGATATCGTGACCACCATCCATTAACACTTCCGGTTCGACAATTGGCACCAGGCCTTCTTCCTGACACACGGCTGCATAGCGGGCCAGCATTTCGGCGTTGGCTTCGATGCCGTGTTTCGTCGGTGCATGTTTGTCGATGGCATAGACCTCGCGCCACTTGGCGAAACGTGCGCCTTGTTGCTTGTAGCCGCGCAGTCGCTCAGCCAGGCCGTCCAGTCCCTGGGTGATCAGATCACCGGGGGACAGCGCCAGCGGGATCTTGCCACTGTCCACCTTGATGCCGGGTACGATTTTCTGTGCCCAGCTGGCCTCCGGGATGGTTTTGCCTGCATCGGATTTTTGTCCCAGCGTTTCCTCAAACAGGATGATGCCGCTGATGTAATTACCCAGACCGGCTGTTGTCGCCATCAGACTGCGCCAGGCGCGCCGGTTCTCTTCAGTGGATTCCACCTCGATCGCCTTGAAGCGCTTGGCGATGGTGGGTGCGCTTTCATCGGCGGCCAGTACGCCGCGGCCCTTTTGCACCATGTTGTTGATGGTGGATTCCAGTTCTGTTAAATACTGCATCCTGATTCTCCTGTAGCGCTAGCTGCGTGTCTACGGGGGTTATGATAATGCCGGGACCATAGACCAGCTACGCTGTTAGCGGGTTGCGAGCAGTCACTGCCGGGCACTGCGTTTTTCCCGGGCTGTCGCGGCGGGGTTGCAGGTACAACAAAATCAGTATTTGTTGAATCCGTCTCACCGCAATTACAGGTAACCATCCGGTGCCAGGCAAGTAGCCAGCATGACGTTATTAATATCAGCATGCTCCTGCCAGCTGCTGACGGACCGATGGCCTGTGTCCAGCCAGAAATCCCTGATAAACCCATAGACAGGATAAAAACGGGACAGATTTGTCAGTGTGGTAGTTAATTGATCGACGTTGGTAAACCCCCCGGGATGTCGCTCAATGGTTTTTTGCATTCTGTCTATCGTATGTAAACCGATAGCCAGCCCCAGTTCACGAAATGCCAGGCGATGTTCTGCGGGCAAATTTAGCGGGTTATGCATGACAAATGCCTGCAGGCCAATCTCAATATCATGCAACACTGATTCCAGTCTGGCAGTTTCATGCAGATGATGAATGTCGATCAGCTGAACCAGCTTGTAAGCATCCGTGAGTAATCCGCCAATGCCCAAAGAGTCTTCGGTAGACCAGTTTCCTGCCGCACACATCGCTGCCATATCCGCAATCTCTGCGTCTAGACCGGGTTCTGCCGGTGAGTCAGCAAACTGTTTCGCTGTTAGCTGCAGCTGCTGATAGGTAATCAAGCCATCCAGCGGGTCATGGTGTCCCATCGAGTCCACCAGTGGACGGGATAGATCAATACTCATTTTCCAGTACATGCGTTTTATGCCACCCATTGGTGGTGTATAGGTAAACGCAGCGTGAACCACGCTGGCAAGTTCCAGAGCCCATTGGTTATAGATGCTTTTACCGGTCGCTCGGCTGACAGCATTGAGCGCATGCATCCATTTCGTCAGGTAATGGAAGTATTGCCCGTCGCGTTCCCATTCCAGACGCTCATCCAAAGGCTTGCCGGGTTGACGCTCATCCAGCTGTTTGCCGATCCTCAAGCCCCCGCTGGTTGGATGAAGGCATGCTTCCTCATCAGCCAGTCCGCTGAGCCAGCCACTGCGTTCGCTATCCATGCGATGTTTCCCGAGGGTGATATGAACCTGGTCGACCAGCCTCAGGGCCAGTTGCATATAGTTCTGTTCAGCCGTCTGACGATACAGTTCCAGGTAGTTACATACGGCAAAAGCATCGGTCCATAGATAACGGCTCGGTTCACGAGAAGCATTGCTCAGTCCCGTAGCACTGGCAAACTCATCCATAATGGAACGAATACTGACGGTCTGCTGCATAACTAGCCCGTATTTTTCAAGTACCCGTGAGCCTCGGTATCTGCATAATATGCAGGCGCTGTTATCGAAGAGCTCATTTTTGAGGCGCTTTGGCTTATTCAAAGGCCAAACGGGAAGGTATCAGGAATATCTTTTATGGTTTCCCGGGTCAATGGCTCAACTGCCCGTGTTTCATCAAACCAGATATATTCATCAAACTGACGTGGTAGTGAGGCATAGAAATAGTGACTTTGTAACTCGGTTTCGGGTCTGTAAATAACGCCAATAGCGCGTTCCAGGCGTTCCGAAAGCAGCTTGTTACGGGTTATTTCCAGTAGCGGTTTACGTAACGGCAACAGGAAGTTATCTGTCATCGTTTCATGACAGACACGTTCATAACTATCGATATGCGATGGCTGTACCTGCTTTACTTCCATGGGCCCACCCCATTCCGAGGCGGCGGCTACAGTGCCGTGGTCGGTGCCAAAGCCGATGAGATAAGCGTTATCGCCATACTCCTGACGCACAAGCTGACCAATATTAAACTCGCCACGAGCGCTCATCTGGGTTGCCCGAGCGTCACCAATATGTGAATTGTGCTCCCAGACCACCGCTTTTGAAGTCGGGCCCCTGTACTTCAGAACAGATTGCAATGTTTCAAACATATGCTGATCACGCTGATTCCAGGAGTTGTTTTCGGCATAGTACATGGTGCGGTAATAACGTTCGGCATTGGCCACCAGGCGGGCATTTTGCTCGGCATTAAAGAATCGTTCTCCATCAGCCCTGCAATAGTCCACGCGCTTTTTCAAAAGGTTCTGCAGTGTGTCAAGCACATCTTTTTCGCATTGCCTGTATTGTCTGGTGATGGTGACCTGGGCATACATCGCGGGATCATTGGCCCATGGCATCAGGCACCCGTAACGTAACCGGGCTACTTCCGCGGTTTCGGGGTCGACTTCTTCCAGGTAGTTCAGCACCACTTCCATTGAGCTGAACATGCTATACAGATCCAGGCCATAGAAACCTGTCTGCTTTTCAGGAGAGGAAATTTTCTTGTTGTGCGCTTTTAACCAGTGGGTGAACTCCAGTACGGACTGATTTGCCCACATCCAGGTGGGAAAGCGGGAAAAAGGTTTGCTTTCCAGCAATGGGTCGGACGATGAATCATGAATATAGTGATCAATACATGCAGCATCCGGCCAGTCGGCTTCCACAGCAATAATGTTAAAGCCTTTGTTTTCGACAAGTTCCCGGGTAATTCGCGCCCGCATTTCGTAAAACTCGGCAGTGCCATGTGAGGCTTCGCCGAGTAATACCAGGCGGCTATCACCGATACGCTCCAGCAAGTTATCCAGGTTGACATGATCGATGCGCGCAAAGTGCTCGCTCGATTGATAAATCAGTTCTGGCAGGGTGGCCTCGGGTCTTCCGGTAGCAGGTTTGGCTGCGGCTTCATCTTCCCAACCGGCAGCTCCAATCAACGGTACAAAGCGAACACCTCCCAGGTCCTCTTCCTGGTATTCATTTTCGCTGATACGTCGCACACGGAGCAGTTTCTGCGTGTGTAATGAAGAGCCTACCGGGATCACCAAACGTCCGCCGATTGCCAATTGTTTTTTAAGATGTTCCGGGACATCAGGGCCACCCGCGGCGACAACAATGGCATCAAAGGGGGCATGTTCCGGCCAGCCCAGCGTTCCATCGCCAAATAAAACCTGAATATTCCTGTAGCCTAATTGTTCAAGTCGGCTGCGTGCCGTGTCTGCGAGTATTTTATGCCGTTCAATGGTATACACATCGGCAGCTATCTCAGCCAGCACCGCAGCCGCATAGCCGGAGCCCGCGCCCACTTCCAGAACCCGATCATCCGGTTTTAACTCAAGCGCCGCAGTCATGAGCGCGACGATATACGGCTGGGAGATCGTCTGGCTGGCCGCAATTGGCAAGGGCGAGTCACTATAGGCAAACTCAACCAGATCAGTCGGCACAAATTCTTCACGGGGTACAGCATTGACAGCATCAAGCACAGATTGATCATGCAGGCCGCGAGCAGCCAGTTGATAATCGATCATTTGTTTTCGCAAGTCTTCGAATCTACTCATGCTCAGGCATTCTTCAATTAAACGCTATGCAAATATTCAACCCATTACAGGTTGACCGTAGTCGCTTCGTTCCAGTGCGCCATGTTAGAGACATGTGAATGACTGTGCTATCTATGGCGTTTTCTATTGTTGGTATGCACGACCTGGTGGTCATATCGGATTCGCTATAAAAGGCACTACTGCCGGCGATGGAATGACCAGCGCGTCGTCTGTCATATTATAAAGCCGGGTAGAGATCGGGTATTGACGTGGGTCAACAAGCGGGTAGAAGAACCCGCTGGCATGGCCTCGAGGCACAGCTGAATCTGCGGCGGTGAACTTTCATGCTGATCAAGGGATGTGCACCTGTTGAGGTGTTAGCGGTTATTGGATGTCAGTGGAAGAATTCCCGCTTATTTATTTTTCTGGTGCCTGCTGCGTCTGCATGTGACGGACTTTTGCCGGACCTGGCCCCGTTCGGTTATGCCCGGTGTTGCAAAATGAATCGGGCGCAACCTGAAATATAGTCGACAAAAAACAGTATGTTACAAATTATACTTAAAGCTACAGGTATTTTCTTCGTATTGCTTGTATTGACGCAGCAAGCCCCGGGATATCAGGCCCGAAGTGATTAAAACGGGGCATGCCTGTCGGGTTGATACCGGTTCAACGGTCATGATTACTGCTGCATCGATAATGGCGGGTTACCTTTGCGGCATGTTTTGCAGTTACAACTTGCGTCCCTGTCCAGCAGCATCAGCAGCGGTGGCAACAGTAGAAAATCCATAAACAGGGCAAACACCAGCGTAATGGATGTCAGCAACCCCATGTCTGCATTCAGTGCAAATCTGGACTGGGTCAGTACCATAAAGCCCGTGACCAGAACCACGGTGGTCACCCACAGCGCAGTACCGACATGCGAAAAACTGAAGCGAATCGCGTCGTGGGCAGACAGGCCCTGGAGACTCCGCGCCCGGTGGTATTTGCTCAGTATGTGTACAGTGTCATCCACGATCAGGCCCAGGGTCGTTGCCGTAATGATGGATGCAATGATACCGATATGTCCGACCAGTAATCCCCACAGCCCGAATGTCATGGCAACCGGCAGGAAGTTCGGGATCAGGCTGACCAGGCCCATGCGTATGCTGCGCAGTGCCAGCATCAGGGTGACAGAGATCAGTAAAAAGGCAAGTGCGGTACCGCCCAGCATACTGCGTATGTTGCGTTCGGCGAGATAGACAAACACTATGGTCAGGCCTGTTGCCTGTGTTTGCATTTCCCCGGGCATGTTTTCTGCAAGCCAGTTTTCAGAACGGTCTGTGATCGCACGGATGCCCTTCATGGGTACAGTCTGCAGGCTTACCGTAACACGGGTCGCCGACTTGTCCAGGTTCAGCTGGCTGTTGAGATCCAGACCATAGGGTAGCGACATCTCGTACAGCAGCAGGTATTGCGCAGCCAGTTCCCGTGACTCGGGCAGTTGGTACCAGTCCTGCTCATCACCATGCAGCGACTTGTTCAGTCGCTTCATGATGTCAGTCAGGCTGTAGACGTGACTGACTTCGGGTTGTGCACGCAGCCAATGCGCGAACGCCTCCAGCCGTTCCAGATAGGCTGGATCCTGTATGCCGCCTGCCTCCCCGCTGCCGATGGAGAATTCCAGTGTATAAGGACCGATCAGGTTGGCGCTGGCGAAGTCAGTATCCTGGCGAAAGTCCGTGTCTTCATCGAACCACTGAATGAAGCGGTCGTCGAGTTCGAGCCGCGGGATGAATGCGGCCAGCAGTAACGCCAGCAGGGTCATCACCCATAACAGGCTGGTTCTGTGCGCAATAATGAAATCACCAAACCACTCCATCGGCAGGCGTGAAGGGCTGCTGCTTTGCCCGACGCTTAACGGCAGCATGGAAACCAGTGCAGGTAGTACCGTCATGGAAAATCCCCAGGCAGCGAACACACCCATGGCGGAGATATTACCAAGGTCCCGGAATGGCGGAGCGTCGGAAAAATTGAGACTCAGAAAACCGATAAGCGTTGTCAGGCTGGTCAGGAATACCGGTTCGGTATTGACCCGCAGGCTTTCAACCAATGCGATTTGTCTTGAACTGCCTGTGCGCATCTCCTGGAACGTGGTCATCAGCAGGTGCACACTGTCAGCGATGGCAAGAGTCAGTATGACGATAGGAGCAAGCGCGGTGCTTGGGTTCATCTGCATACCCAGCCAGGCGCTGATGCCAACGGCCGACAGTGCAGACAGTGTGACTACCAGCAAGGCCACCAGCGTTCCGTAAAATGAACGAAGCAGGGCCAGCATGGCGATGACAAAAATGCTGTACATGACCGGCAGCAGCCGTAGCAGGTCCTGCTGGCTGACCGTCGTTTCCGCATGACTGAAGACCGCGATACCAGTGAGTGCAACTGTCATATCCGGATAAGTGCTGCGCAGGGTTGTTGCCATTGCTGCCGCGCGATTTACGGCGGCCGGGATAAATTCGGTGTAATCATCACCGGGAAGCTGCAACGTGACCATGATGCCGGCAGTCGCGGCATCTTTAGAGATCAGCCGATTTACCAGCGCCGGTTCCTGCAACGCGATGGTGCGCACACCAGCCAGCCCGGCGCTATCCAGTGCTGCAGGATCCTCCACCAGGTCTGCAACGACGAGGTCGTCCCCCGCGGCCTGCGTGTGCTGGAAATTGGTGATGGAATCAACGCGCATGGCATAGGGGATTTGCCAGGCATCCTCAGTCAGTGCCTTGATGATGCCGAGCATTTCATTGGTAAAGACCTGTTGATCCCCCGGCTGCAGGACAAACAGGATATTGTCAGTCTTGGTATAGGTATTTTCGAGCGCTTCAAAATCGAGCAGCTGCGGGTTATCCGCGCTGAAATACACCCGGTAGTCAGCAGAGAATCGCAGGTCACGCAAACCCCACGTGGCAACGGCGGCGGCCATTAGTGCAAGCGCAAGAACCGGAATGCGCCAGCGAATCACCCAGTGCGCATAACGTGTCGCGTATGATTCTGTAGTTGCGCCGGGTAATTGCAAGTCTATTCCTGAATTTCAGACAGCATTAATATTTTCTACTACCCTTTACGACAGGACATGCGGATTACGCACATTGCGGCCGTGTCTTCCCGAAAAATACGTACTGCCTGATATTCTTGACCTTATTCAGAGGCACCGTCAATCTGGTGTCCCCGGTCATTGTCACGGAGCATCCGCCCGCCCAGTGGACCGGTCAGGGATCATTGAAGCGTTCCCCTGGGATGCGGCACCAAAGTATCTATTGCGGGAAGCAAAGACAGCTGCATCTCTTGAAGAATGAACCCTGTCGTAGAACAACATATGTATCTGATTATTAAACTGAACAGTTTAAAGGCTGGCGTCGCTTTGAAGGGTTCCAGACGATGTGGTGATGCTCGATGAGGCTGGAAAAGGGTATTTATGCTGCCTATACTCTGGACTCTTTGTGTTTCACGATAAGCATCGAAGATGAATTCAAGATAATTGATAAAACCACTTGTCATCCTGGAGAACCATCATGGGTTTATTTGATTTCGCCAAAGATATGGGTAAAAAGTTGTTCGGAAAAGACGATGATCCGGCAGAAAAGATCAAAGAAAGCATTGAAGCAAACAACCCGGGCATTACAGAACTCAGTGTGGCCTATGACGATGGCACCGTTGATCTCAGCGGTAAAGCAGACTCGGCTGAAGCAGTCGAAAAGGCTGTGCTGATGGCGGGCAATGTGAAAGGCGTTACCGACGTGAAGATTGACAATATGGAAGCACCCGCTCCGGCAGCAGAAGTCGAGTACTACAGTATCGTCAGTGGCGACAGTCTCTCAAAGATTGCCATGAAATATTATGGTAATGCGATGGATTATCCAAAATTGTTTGAAGCCAACCGTGAAGTTATCAAGGATGCTGACCTCATCTACCCCGGCCAGAAAATTCGTATTCCACCGAAAAGCTGGTAGTACTCTATTATTAAATGCAATAAGGGATTAATCGCTGTACTGCTCGTGTCAGCATTATAATTGTAATATTCAACAGGAGTTCCAAAATGAAACTTTACAGGAATATCGCCGCAGCACTGTTTGCAGGGCTTTTACTTGCGGGACTCGCCGCTTGTGAAAAAGGTCCGGCAGAAAAAGCCGGGGAAGCAATCGATGACGCAGTATCTGATGTTGCAGATACAACAGAGGATGCAGTTGACAGTGTCAAGGACAAGGTGGATCAGTAGCCGTTTATAATCAGATGGCTTGTAACAATACGTTACCACTTTAAATGCAAGTGCCGACTTAAGGGTCGGTCTGTTCAATATTAAGGAGTACTCGCTATGCCCGCGTGGTCTTTGTTGGCTTGGTTGGCGATCGGCGCTATCGCAGGGTTGATTGCAAGAAGTTTCATCGGCGGCACACCCCCCTTTGGCAAGATTGGCGATATGATTCTCGGCATTGCCGGTGGAGTCGTCGGCGGTTATGGCCTGGCGCTGCTTGGTGTTGGCGGCAACGGCACAGTGGGTGGTCTCATCGTTACCTGCGTAGCCGCACTGGCAGGCGCATTGCTCCTCGTTTGGTTGTCGAAGCGCATCAAGGTACAGTCGTAACGGATAAGGAGTTGAAAATGGCACAAGAGCAAGACAAGGGATTTTTTGACAGGTTGGGAGAAATTCTGAATGCGCCCCTGCCAGGGACACAAGGCCCCGCTTCTCAACAAACACAATCATCGTCCGAGGGTGATGATGACGACTCTCTGCTTGAACGCGTCAAGGACATCCTGAACGCACAATTGCCAGGAACCCCTCAGGAGGATACCAGCATACCCGCCGGGCAGTCAGGCCAGGGTGGCACGAAGACGGCACCGCAGGAAAAGACACCTGAACTGGATGAGGACGATCTCGACGAGGCGTGGTGGAAGCAGGACTGGGCAAACTTCCGTGCCCATCAGACACAGGAGCGTAATGGGCTGGAACTGAAGCAGCGCGGAGACCAGGAAAAATTTGCGGCTTATCAGCAGCAAGAGAAGCAGCGCTTCGAAGGACATCAACAACAGGAACTTGACGCGTTCATGCACATGCAGAGCTGGCGACAGGCTGCATGGCAACAGGCGGTCGCGGGTAGTCCCCCGGGTCAGAAGCCGCCGCCACCCCCATGGAACATGCCACCTGGATCGCAGATGATGCCGCCCGGGTCAGCCATGCCTGGCCCGGCTGGTGGTCCACCACCGTGGATGCGTCCGCCCGGGACGGGGCGCAGACGTTCGTAGCCTGCTGGTTATGAGCGCTGTGGTTATCTTGATTTTGCGCTCTGCAAGGAGCGAACTGTTGGAGGCACAATCATGAATACGATCGACATTCTGGGCTCGTTAATGAAAGCGAACATGGGGGCCTCATCGGGCCGACTCGAAAGCACCTTCGGTAACAATAGTTTTGGTGCACCTGCCGGTAGCCCCGGCGCCGCGCCGGGGGGTGGGTCCTCGGGAGCCATTTTCGACGTACTGGGGAAATTAGCCGGCTCCATGTTAGGCGGCGGCAACTCCGCACCTGCACCCGGAACTGGCAGCGGTGGCTTCTCTTCCGCAGATATCCTCAGCAGCCTGGGTAAAATGGTCCTCGGCGGTTCGAATAACACCGGTATGGGCTCGGCAGGTGCCGGTGCCAACTCCGTGTTTGGCGCCCTGGCTGCTCAGGCACTGGTGCTGGCGAAAGGCATGATGACTGGCACGCAATCCGTTGGTGGTTCCCAATCAATCGATATTGATGACGCTACCGCAGTCATTGCAGGGTTGCGAAAGCCTGTCAATGCCCGTGAGGAACAACAAGTCCGCGATGTTGCCACGCTCACCGTGCGGGCGATGATCAACGCAGCGAAGGCCGACGGCCGGATCGACAAACAGGAAACGGAACGTCTTGTGGGCAAGTTGCAGGAAGACGGGATTAGCGATGAGGAACAACGCTTTGTCATGGAAGAAATGCGCAAACCCATGGACACAGACGCGATTGTACAAGCAGTACCCAACGAGCAGGTAGCAGCACAGATCTATACAGCGTCACTCATGGCGATCAATGTCGATACGGACGCCGAGAAGCGCTACATGCATGAATTAGCCAGCAAGCTGGGACTCAGCCGACAAGTCATGGCCTATCTGCATCAGGCAGTTGGCACGGCCTGAGCGTTAACAGGGAGGCAATCAGCAAATGATCAATTACAGCTGGTGGCTGCCGGATTGAAGAACCGTGTCAGTGTGAAAATGGACGGCTTATGGTGGGCATTCATGCTTATGGGCCTGGTGATGGATGTTTCATTTGAAGGAGCGTCCTTCAGGAAACTTCAGTTTAAATAAACAAGCTAATGCAGCTTCACACATCCCATGGTGCGTGGTTTTTTCATGAGATGAGCTTGATCGCATCAGGTAACGTCTTAAAATGAAATGGCGTAACAGAAATCAAAGCTCGAATGTAGATGACAGAAGAAGTCGCAGTGGCGGGGGTGCTGGATTACCTTCCATTGGAACTATTTTAATTTTCTGGCCGGTTATCAAAAGCCTCGTTCGTTCCAGGCTCGGCCTTGTCATTCTTGGGATTGCTGCAGTGGCCTATTTTGGTGGCTTTATTGACTTGCCTTTTTTGGGTGGAGGCAGCCATAAAGTCGTTGATGAAGAAGTGGATAATGAGCAGGCAGCCTTTATCAGAACCGTGCTGGCGGATACAGAGGCTGTCTGGTCTGAAGTATTTGTCCAGGCCGGGAGACGTTATCCTGCCCCGACGCTTGTGCTCTACCGCGGCTCGACCGCCAGTGGCTGCGGGCCTGCCAGTGCTGGCATGGGGCCGTTTTATTGCCCTGAAGATCAGAAGGTTTACGTGGACCTTGGGTTTTTCACAGACTTGAAAAACGAACATGGTGCAGGTGGCGATTTCGCCCAGGCCTATGTTCTGGCGCATGAGATTGGCCATCACATCCAGAACATGGAAGGTACCCTGGCGCAGGTGCAATTGGCGAAACAG